>JBFLXJ010000011.1 GCA_040757085.1 Bacillota bacterium
CGGGCGGCCCGCCTGTCTGTTTCCACCCGGGGTGGCGGGCGCGTGAGGCCGGCCCTGGTGGCCCTGGCAGCTTTGCTGGTGGTGGCGGGAATGGGCCTGGCGCTGGGGCGCCCGGCGACTGTGGCTGCCCTGGTGCCCGAGCAGCTGCGGGGGCGGCTGGCGGCGATCAAGCTGGCGGAATCAGGAGCCCAGGACCGCATGCAGTGGACGCGGGATGCCCTCCGCCTGGTGGCAGCTAGGCCCGTGCTGGGGGCAGGAGGGGGAGGATGGAACGCCCTCTACGGGACCGTGCAGACCTACGCGTATTTCAGCACCGAGGTGCACAACCACTACGCCCAACTGTGGGTGGAGGCGGGAACGCTGGGCCTTGGGGCCTTCCTGGCCATGTGGGTGGGCCTGTTGTGGTCATACTGGCGGGCCCGCCAGGTGACCCGGGGACCGGCGGGGGCGCTGTTAGCCGCCACCTTCGTGGCGGCGGCCGGCCTGGGTGCCCACGCCGTAATTGATTTCAACCTTTCTTTACCCGCGGTGGCGCTGACCCTGTGGGCCCTGCTGGGTCTGGTGGCGGCCGCCGAGCCAGTGTCGGAGCCTTCGGGGAGGCGCGGGGTTCGCACCCCCTGGTGGCTGGGGGTGGGGGTACCGGTGGCGACACTAGCCATCCTGCTCCTCACGGTCTCCCTCCGGGTGGGACACGCGGCCGGTCAGCGGGGAGCGGCCGCCCTCAACCAGGGTAACCTGGAGAAGGCCCTGGTGGAGTTCGAAACCGCCCGCAGGTACGACCCCTGGACGGCCTCCTTCCACATCGACCTGGGGCAGGTGTACGAGAGGATGGCGCTGAAAAGCGGGGCACCCGGCCTGATCGAGCGAGCCCGGCTCAGCTACCAGCGGGGAGTGGCCCTTGACCCTTACAACTTTCAACACCGCACGTTGTACGCTAACTTCCTGCTACGGCAGGGTGAGGCGGAACCTGCCCTGCGCGAACTGGAGACGGCCATCACCTGCCGCCCGGCCCTGGCCGCCGGGTACGAGAACCTGGCCCTGGCCTGCGTACGGGTGGCCATGTCTCCCCATGTTGATACCGCCAGGGCCCGCCGGTACCTGGACCGGGTGGAGGAAGTGGCGCGGGAGATGGAGCAATATTCCAGGTTGGCTCCTCCCTTTGCCGGGGCCAGGAGAATGCCACCCAGCACGCCGCGGCTCGTCCTTGCCCTGGGGGAAGCCCGTGTCCTGCGGGGGGACCTGACGGCAGCCCGGGCGTCGCTGGAGGAGGCGGCCAAACAGGCGCATCTCAAACCCGAGGCCAACCTTTTCCTGGCCGCCTGGGCCCGGCTCAGCGGGGAGGACCCGGCGCCCTTCCTGAAAGAAGCGGCATCCATCGAGGACGCCGCCCTGCAGGCAGAATTCATTGCTCAGCGTGCCCGCACGCTCATGTCCGGGTCATAGGCCCGCCGCCGGGGGTCGGGGCGCCCACGGTATGCCCCCGGATCGGTGGGGCGGTCGGTCCCGTCACTCTTCGTCCTCTTCGAGGGCCAGGCGGGCCAGGGGGAACGGCTCCAGGACTCTCTCCAGGATGCCGTGCAGGTAGGCGATGGCCACGCCATAGTTGACGATGGGTACGCCCGCCTGCTGGGCCTGCATGATGCGGTACAGCATCTCCCGGCGGTTGATCATGCAGCCCCCGCAGTGGACGATGAGCTTGTACTGCCCGAGGTCCTCGGGGAAGTCCAGTCCCGACTTCACGTCCACCCGGAGCTCGCCACCCACCCGTTGCCTGAGCCAGCGGGGGATCTTCACCCGTCCGATGTCGTCTGCCACCGGGTGGTGGGTGCATGCTTCCGCAATGAGGATACGGTCTCCTGGTTGCAGGCGGTCGATGGCGCGGGCTCCCCGCACCAGGGTGGGCAGGTCCCCCTTGTAGCGGGCAAACAGGATGGAAAACGAGGTGAGCCAGACATCCCGGGGAGTGTCGGCGCTCACTTTGGCGAAAACCTGGGAATCGGTGATCACCAGGCGCGGCTTTTGGCCTAGCACCCCCAGCAGGTGGCGGAGCTCCCTCTCTTTGACGATGGCCCCGCATGAGTCGTGATCCAGGATGTCCCTGAGGGTCTGCACCTGGGGGAGAATGAGCCGGCCTTTCGGTGCCGCCAGATCGATGGGGACGACCAGGACCACCAGGTCCCCCGGGTTGAGCAGGTCGCCCACGATGGTGGGGGCGGCCCAGTCGCCCGGGGCCGAGCGCACGATCTCCATCTTGAGCCGCTCTATGCCGTCCCGGGTGAGGGAACTTACCGGTACGAAGGTGACCCCCAGGCGGGCGGACAGTTCTCCCGCCACGCGATCCGCCTCTCCGTGTGCGAGCAGGTCGGTCTTGTTGAGCACTCCGAGGATCGCTATTCCCCCTGCGCGCAGCCGGGAGATGATGCCTTCTTCGTACTCACCCGCGCCTGCGGCGGGGTCGACCACCACGAGGGCCAGGTCCGTGCGCCGCATCACGTCCTGGGTCCGGCGCACGCGCAGTTCCCCCAGTGCGCCCACGTCGTCGATGCCGGCGGTGTCGATGATCACCACCGGGCCCAGGGGCAGGATCTCCATGGACTTGTACACGGGATCGGTGGTGGTGCCGGGGACTTCCGAGACCAGGGCGATGTTCTGCCCGGTGAGGGCGTTGATCAGGCTGGACTTGCCCGCGTTACGCCGCCCGAAGATGGCAATGTGCAAGCGCTCGCCCCGGGGAGTGCGGTCGCTCACGGATTGCTCCCTTCCTGGTTTTCCTCCCGGCCGCACGCCGGGTCGCGGCCCCGCTGCGCGGTGGAGCTGGTGCCCTGGGGTGGGGCGTTGCGTTTCTTGAGCAGGCGGGAGCCGGGGATGCCGGGCCGGGTGAGTTCTTCCTTGCTGAAAATGACCTGGATTTCCTCTTCGGGCAGCAAGCCCTTTTCCGCCACCACATGGCTGAGGGGGCACCCCCGCTGGTGGGCTTCGCGGAGGACTTCACAGGCACGCGTGTATCCGATATGGGGTACCAGGGCGGTAGCCAGCCCGTCGCTGCGCTCCAGCAGGTCCCAACAGCGCCGGGGGTTGGCGGTGATCCCGTTGATGCATTTCTCGACGAAGAGTTTCAGGGCGCGTGTGAGCAGGCTCATGGCGCCCAGCAGGTGGTGGGCCACCAGGGGCAGGAAGGCGTTCAGTTCCAGTTGCCCGGCCTGGGCGGCCAGGGTGATGGCCAGGTCACTGGCCATTACGTGGTACGCCACCTGGGTGACCATCTCCGGGATGACCGGGTTCACCTTACCCGGCATGATGGAGGAACCGGGCTGCAACCGGGGGAGGGCTATTTCCGCCAGCCCCGCCCCTGGCCCGGAAGAAAGGAGCCGCAGGTCGCCCGAGATCTTGGCCAGGCTGACCGCGCCCGCCTTGAGCAATCCCGAGACCTCCACGAACACGTCGGCGTTTTGGGTGGGATCCACGGTGTTCTCCGCCCGCGCCAGCCCCAGGCCCGTCAGTTCCCGCAGCTTCTCGATCACCAGAAACACGTAGCGGCGGTCCGCCCCCAGACCCGTCCCCACGGCGGTGCCACCCAGGTTCACCTGGCGCAGTCGTTCCTCCATCTTGTACAGGCGCCAGCGGTCGCGGGCCACCGCTTCCGCCCAGGCGGAGAACTCCTGGCCCAGGGTGATGGGGACGGCGTCCTGGAGCTGGGTGCGTCCCATCTTGAGCACGCCTGCGAATTCCGCCTCTTTTGCTTGCAAGGCGGACTGCAATCCGGCGAAGGCGTCCGTGAGCGGCCGCAGCAGGCGGATGGCGGCAATGCGCAGGGCAGTGGGATACACGTCGTTGGTGGACTGGGACAGGTTGACGTGATCCAGGGGGTGAACCAGGGAATAGTCACCCCTGGTTCCCCCCAGGATCTCGATGGCCCGGTTGGCCAGCACCTCGTTCATGTTCATGTTGGTGGAGGTGCCGGCGCCGCCCTGGAAGGCATCCACGATGAACTGGTCGGCGAGCGCCCCATCCGCCACCTCGGCCGCCGCGCGGGCGATGGCCTCTCCGATGCGGCGGTCGAGCAGCCCCGCCTCCACGTTGGCGAGGGCAGCGGCCTGCTTCACCAGGGCGAGCGACCTGATCAGTTCGGGATGCACCCTTTGCCCCGAAACGGGGAAGTTGGCCGCCGCCCGCACCGTGGCGATACCGTAGTATGCTTCCTGCGGTACCTCGACTTCTCCCAGGAAGTCCTTCTCTACACGAGTTGCCGTACTATCCCGGCCTCCTCTTCCACTTCGGCGATAGCCTCTTCCATCACGTCCAGGGCTTCCGCCAGTTGTTCTTCGGTAATCACTAAAGTGGCGAGCATGCGGATGACGTTACCGTACAGACCGCACTTCAGGGGGATGACCCCCTTCTGCATGCACCGCCTGATCACTTCGGACGTTTCCCGGCTAGCTGGCTCCTTAGTAATGCGATCCTTCACCAGTTCTATGGCCACCATGCTACCCAGCCCGCGCACGTCTCCGATGAGGGGGTGGGAGTCCCGCATTGCCCGGAAGCGGTCCGTCATGAGCCGGCCCAGCCGTTCGGCGCGGCCGGGCAGGTCCTCCTTCTCCATTATATCCAGGACTTCCAGGGCGGCCACGCAACCCACAGGATTGCCCACGTAAGTGCCGCCTATGCGGTTATCGCCGGGTGCATCCATGACTTCCGCCCGGCCCACCACACCGGATAGGGGGATGCCGGCAGCCAGGGACTTGGCCACCGTGACCAGGTCGGCCTTCACTCCCGAGTGTTCCAGGGCGAACAGGCGCCCGGTGCGGCCGAAGCCGGTCTGCACCTCGTCCGCTATCAACAGCACCCCGTGCTTTGCGCAGATTTCCGCCAGGCGAGGCAGGTACTCGCGCGGCGGCACCACGAACCCGCCCTCTCCCTGAACGGGCTCCACTATAACGGCGGCCGTGTCCTCGGGAGCCACGAACAGTTCCAGCAAGCGGTCGAGCAGGTCGGCGCATGCTACCCCGCATTCAGGGTAGGTGGCACGGATGGGGCAGCGGTAACAGTAGGCATAGGGAACCCGGTATACCTCGGGTGCGAAGGGACCGAATCCCTGACGATACGGTTTGCTCTTACTGGTCAGGGTCATGGCCATCATGGTGCGGCCGTGGAATGCACCCTCGAAGGCGATGATGGCCGCACGACGTGTGTACGCCCGGGCGATCTTGATGGCGTTTTCCACCGCCTCGGCTCCCGAGTTGAAAAACGCGCATTTGGCCGGTTGCTTGACGGGGGCCTTCTGGCCCAGCTTTTCGGCCAGATCGACCAGGGACTCGTACGGGATTATGGTGAAGTCGGTGTGGAGGAAGCGGTCTACCTGGCGGTGGACGGCCTGGTTCACCTGTGGGTGGCAGTGACCCACGTTGAGGACGCCGATGCCGCCCGTCAGGTCGATAAAGGTGTTGCCGTCGATGTCGGTCACCAGGGCTCCCTGGCCGCGGTCGATGACCACGGGAGCGTGGACGGAGAACGCGGCTGCCACGTACCGGTCCTTGCGCGCCAACACCTCCCGCGAGCGCGGTCCCGGCACCTCGGTGACCAGCCTGATGAAGTTACGCACCACACACCCCTCCTCTTTTTATACGGTGCTGAATATCCCATTCGGTGCCCGCGCGGCACTTCCCTTCTCATGATGGCGCAGTCTGGTACCATGGGGAGCGTACGGGCTGAGCAACGGTATTGTCATCTACTTGCAACATTTTTTCCAGAAGGGTAATATGAGGTGCGGGGGTGCGGCTATGCCGGCACCGGCGGTTGACAGGACTGGTCAGTGCGAACCCGGCGAAGAGGCGGCGTCCCTGCAGCAGCGCCGGCGGGAATTGGAGTCCGACCTCCAGCGGCTGCAGCAGGAGAACCTCCGCCTCGTGCAGGCCAACCGGGAATTGCAGGAGCGCCTGGCCGAGTTGCGCCGGGCCAACGCTGAACTGGCGCGGGCCTGCCAGTTTACGTCCGACTGTTGCCACGAGTTGCGTGCTCCTCTGGCTTCCATCATCGCGTACGCCGAGTTGCTCCAGGAAGGTGCGGGAGGACCTCTCACCCCCGTGCAGCAGGAGTACGTCGACGGGATCGTGGAACAGGGGCAGGAACTGTTGAGCTCGATGAACGACATCCTGGACCTGGCCCGCATCGAGGCCGGTCGCATGGAGGTCCGCACTGCTCCCCTGCACCTGGACGAGGTAATTCTTCCTCTGGCCAGACGGATGGAGCCCCGCGCCCGCCGCAAGGGGTTGGCCCTCCACGTCAGCCTGGAGGGCCGGGGGCAGCTCCCCCCGGTGGAGGCTGACCGGCAAAAGGTGGAGAGGGTGCTGTGCAACATCCTGGACAATGCCGTCAAGTTCACGCCTCCCGGAGGTGAGATCAGGGTCAGGGCGATGTGGAATCCCCCGGCAGAAGTGGTGGTGGCGGTCCAGGACAACGGTCCCGGTATCCCGGAGGAAGAGCAGGAAGCCATATTCGACCGCTACTATCGCGCCCGTGACCAGGGCGACGGCACGGGTGCGGGACTCGGGCTCACCCTGGCCCGGCAACTGGTGGAGATGCAGGGGGGCAGGATTTGGGTGGAGAGCCAGCTGGGAAGGGGTGCCACTTTTTACGTAGCCCTGCCCACCCGGGCAGGCGGGAGGTGAGGAATTGCCAGGCAGGACGATCCTGGTGGTGGAAGATGATGCGGCCGTTTCCCGGTTGGTCGAACACCGGCTCGCCCAGGAGGGGTACCGGGTGGTTGTCGCCTCCGATGGGGAGCAGGGTTTGCGACTGTTCGAGGCGGTAAAACCCGACCTGGTGATCCTGGACCTCATCCTGCCCAAGATCGACGGGTACGAAGTGTGTCGCATCATCCGCAAGGCGTCCATGGTCCCCATAATCGTGCTCTCTGCGAAGGGGGACGAGGTGGATAAGCTGGTGGGGTTCCGCATGGGGGCGGACGACTACGTCACCAAGCCCTTCAGCGCTGCGGAACTGGCCATGCGGGTGGCGGCGGTGCTGCGCCGCTGTGAGGGCCTCCGGGATGATCGGGAGGGTGCGGTGCTGGATTTCGGTGAGCTGTGCATCGACCGACGCCGGCGTACGGTGACAGTGAGGGGCCAGAAAGTGGACCTCACTCCCAAGGAGTTCGATCTTCTGTGGGTGCTGGCTTCCCACGTGGAATACGTCTTCACGCGGGAGCAACTGCTCTACCAGGTATGGCAATCTGACTATGAGGGTGACGTCGACAACGTAACTGTGCTGGTGAGCCGGCTCCGGGACAAGATAGAAGAGGATCCCGCTCATCCCCGGTTCATCAAGACGGTTTGGGGCGTGGGGTACAAGTTCAGCGTCCCCAAGGCGGAACAGGAGGCGTCGGGTTGACCCTGACGGTGGCTACCGCGGCCGGGCTGGCCATTGCCCTGGGTGGGGCGCTGCCTGTATTATGCCGGGGCAGGCGTTGGCCGTCCACCCTGCTGCTGGCAGTGGCAGGTGGCGCGGTGCTGGGGATCGTGGTCCTGGACGTGTTGCCTGCGGCCTGGGAAAGGGGCTCTCTCTTCACCCTGGCAGGTGGGATGGCAGGCGGAATTGCCCTGATGACAGCCCTGCACGTCATCCTCGACCCCGCCCGCCGCGGTGGCGCGGTGCGCGACCGTGCCGCGCCGGGCTCTGGTGCCCGAGGGGACCACTGTACCGGCCTCTGCCCGGTACACGGTAACGATTACTGGGTCCAGGCCGGTTTTATGACCTGGCTGGCGGTAGCGTTGCACAACGTGCTGGACGGCTTCGGGATCGGGGCCGGTTTCCAGGAATCAGGACACCTGGGATGGGCACTGGCGGCAGCGGTGGCGTTACATAACATCCCGGTAGGGATGCTGGTGGCCACGCCTTTCGTGCTGGGACAGGCAGGGGCTTTCCGGGTGGTGATGACCACCCTGGTGGCGGGGCTGTTCACACCCCTGGGGGCGCTGCTGGGCGGGAGCCTGGCGGGGTTGTCCCGGACCGCCCTGGCCGGGTCGGTGGCCCTGGCGGGAGGAAGCCTGCTCTTCATCCTGGCCGAACTTTTCCGGATGTCCTGGAGCGAATCCCGCCTCCTCACGCTGGTGGGCGGGTGTTCGGGGGCGTTGCTGGCGCTGGCGCACCTGGCCGGTGGCCACTGAGGCCGCCCCCGGAGGGTCACTGAGGCTGCCGTTGAGGCCGTGATGGAGGGCTCGGGGATGGGAAGCTTACGCAGGTTCGGGGTGTCCATGGAGGAAGACCTCCTGGAGAAGTTCGACCATCTTGCCCGTTCGCGCGGTTACAGTAACCGGTCCGAGTTTTTGCGCGACCTGGCCAGGCGGGAGCTGATCCAGCAGCGGTGGGAGCTGGAAGACGCCGAAGTGGCGGGGACGGTTACTCTGGTATACGACCACGATGCCCGCGGCCTGGGTGACGAACTCACCCACCTGCAGCACGATCACCACGAGCTGGTGCTTTCCACCATGCACGTCCACCTGGACGAGCGTAACTGCCTGGAAGTGGTGGTCCTGAGGGGACCGGCGGCCCGGGTACGCTCCCTGGCCAATGCCCTGATCAGCCGGCGGGGTGTAAAACACGGTCAGCTTACGATGACCTCCACCGGGCGTGAACTGCCCTGAGGAAGGCCGAGGGCCGGGGAACGGGGGCCGAGGTGAGGTAGCTGTGGGTGGTGGGGACAGCCGTCTCCTCACTGTTCCCGAGGAGATAGCGCGTACCGAGGAGTTCTGGGTTACCGGAAACGAGTTCGTGGCCCTGCCCCAGATCCGGGCCCGGGACGGGGCCGTCCTGTCTATCAATGTGCTGTCCTGGGGTGCACGTGGCCTCCTGGAACTGACGGGGCCCCCGGGGCGCGACGCCGTGAATGGGTGCGCCTCAGGTTCAACTGGCCCCGGGGATCCCGAGGATGATGCGTCACCGCTGTTGCGGGTGGGCCTGGAGACAGAGGCGGGTCCGGAGAGGCTGGTCCCCACCGGTGTGCGGTGGCTGGGGGACTGGATCCCGGAGGTCCATTACCGGGTCCCCTGGGGCACCTTACGGGTTACCTGGCTGGCCCCCTGGGGTCACAAGGGCCTTGTGGTGAACGCCCGCGTCGATCCCCCTCCCGCCCCGGTTACCCTGTACGTGGAAGGGTGCGTGGGCCAGGTGCGTCACCGGGTGTTCACAGCGCGCGGCCTGGCGTCACCGGTGGTCACCCGGTGGCACCGGTGGATGGAATGCCTGGTCTGGGAGGTGGGATCTCCCTGGCCTTTCCTGGCGGTGGCGGTACGGCCCGCCCACTCCGACATTCGGTGGGAACAGCCGTGCCCCGCCGGCCCCAATGTTCGCCTGGGCCGGGAAGGCGAGGAACTGACCGTAGTGCTGGGGATTGCCCCCGATGGAGACGGGGCCGCCTGTCAGGCGGTGGACCTCTTACGCCACGGGTATCCTGCCCTGCGGGAACGCTCCCTGAATGAGCTTTCCCGCCTGGCAGCGGGGGCCGCAGGGCGAGCCGGGTCGCCGGCCAACGGGCTGGAGGGGTATCCGGTGTGGCGGCGCAACCTGCTCTTCAACTTTTTCTATAGTCGGGGGATGTGCCTGGACAGCGAAGAACTGGTGCTGGTGACTTCCCGCAGTCCCCGCTACTACGTGTGCGCGGCCCACTGGAGCCGGGATTCGCTGCTGTGGAGCTTCCCCGGTCTCTTGCTCGCGGATACCCGTACCGCCCGGGAGGCCCTGCTGCAGGCTTTCCGCCTGTATTCCCGGCGGGCGGGTACCCACAGCCTGTACCTGGATGGGACCGAACTCTACCCGGGGTTCGAACTGGATGAATTGGCGGCGTTCCCGGTAGCTCTGGGCCTTTACCTGGAAAAAACCGGGGACAGGTCCGTCCTGGAGTCCGCCCCGGTCAGGGAAGGGCTGGCCCGGGTGTGGGAGAAGCTGGAGGAGGCCCGCATTCAGCCCCATCACCTTTACCGTACGTTCCTGCTTCCTTCCGACGACCCGGCCCATCACCCCGTCGTCACGTACGATAACGTGCTGGCCTGGAAGGCCCTCACCGTTTTCGCCCGGCTGGGTTGGCCTGGGGCCGGGGATAAGGCGGGAGCGCTCCGGTGCGAGCTGCGGCGGCGGGCTGTCGTGCCCGGGCCTTTCGGACCTATGTGGGCGTGGTCCTTCGCCCTGCCCGCCCACAGCGGAGAGACGGGCGCCGGAGGCGAATGTACGGATGGGGGGTCGGCTGCGGGGGAGGCGTACGTGCTCTATGACGAGCCCCCGGGGTCGCTTGCCCTCCTGGCCCATTACGGGTGGTGTGACCCCCTTGACCCGGTATACCTGAACACTTTGCGCTGGATCTGGAGTCCCCACAATCCCTGGTACGTGGCCGAGGGCCCCTTCGCGGCGCCCGCCTGTCCCCATGCCCGCCATCCCTGGGTGATGTCGCTGGTCAACGCTCTCCTGGTGCCGGCCCGGAGCTGGAAGGCCCTGGGGGTTGACCCCGCTCGGTTCCGTCGTGCCCTGTGCTCGGCTGCCCTGGACGGGGGACTGGCCTGTGAGACCATAGACGCGCACACGGGGAAGGTGCGCACGGGAGCTGCCTTTGCCACCTGCGCCGGTTTCATGGCCTGGGCCCTCGCCCAGCCAGAACTTCCCGGTTGACCAGGTTGGGGGGTGTGTCCCCCTTGAGGCCGGCGATGAGGTTCTGGGCGGCCAGGACGGCCATGCGGGTGCGGGTGGCAATGCTGGCACTGCCTATATGGGGGAGGGCCACCACGTTGGGGAGGGAGAGCAGGGGATGATCGGGCCCGATGGGTTCCCGTTCGAAGACGTCCAGGCCGGCCGCCCATATCCACCCTTCCCGGAGTGCCCGGTATAGCGCCTGCTCGTCCACCAGGGGGCCGCGGGCGGTATTGACCAGGATGGCAGTGGGTTTCATCAGCCGCAGTTCCCGTTCGCCGATCAGGTGATAGGTGTCCGGGGTGAGAGGGGCGTGGATGCTCACCACATCGGCCTGCCGCAGCACGTCATCCAGGGGAAGCCAGGTGGCGCCAAGGGCCTCTTCCGCTGCCTGCTGGCGTTCTGGATCATGGTACACGATGCGCATGTCGAATGCGCGGGCCCGCCGGGCCACGGCCTGGCCGATACGACCGAACCCGACCAGGCCCAGGGTGCTGCCGTACACGTCCTGGCCGGTGAGAAGCATGGGTCCCCATGTCTTCCACTGCCCGGCCGCCAGGAACCGGGCTGCTTCCACCAGACGCCGGGCCGTGGCCAGGATGAGGGCGAAGGCCAGGTCGGCGGTGGTCTCGGTGAGGACCCCCGGGGTATTGGTGACCATCACGCCCCGGGCGGTGGCGGCGGGTACGTCGATGTTGTCGTATCCCACCGCCATGTTGGCAACGACCCGCAGCCGGGGAGCCCGGTCCAACAGTGCGGTGTCGATACGCTCGGTGAGGAGGCAGAACAGCCCGTCGCACCCGGCTACCTCTTCCAGGAGGATGGGGCGGGGCACGGGATCGTCGCTGTCCCATATCCGCACCTGGCACTGGGAACGCAGCAGGTCGAGAGCTGCTTGCGGGATACGACGGGTAACGTAGACGGATGGTTTCACCTGAGAACCCTCCCGAGGCAAATCGGTTGCTTCAGGTTTCTACCTTTGCCAGTCGATTCCTCCCGGAGAAGGGGGATGGAGCATGGAGTTCCGGCGGCTGGGCGACGGGGTCGGGTACTTTGCCGGCGCCACCAATTGCGGCCTGGTCTGGAAGGGGAAAGAGGCGGTCCTCATTGACTCCGGCCTGGACGAAAGCGCCGGGCGCAAGATCCTGCGTCTTCTCAATGGGGAGGGCCTCCGGCTGGTGGCCATCCTCAATACCCATTTCCACGCGGATCATGTGGGCGGGAACGCTTTCCTGGTGGCGCGCACCGGAGCGCGGGTGCTGGCACCGGAGGCCGAAGCCGAATTCATACGCCGGCCTCTACTGGAGCCGTCCTCCCTGTACGGAATGGCGGCCCCGCCCCCGGCGCTGCGCAACAAGTTCCTCATGGCTGAGCCCACGCCCGCCGTGGAAGGCACCGGCCCGGCTACCTGGGAGGATCCCCTGGAGGCTGGGTTGAAGCTGGTGGAATTGCCCGGGCATAGTCCTGGCCAGGTTGGTCTGGCGGGGCCCGAGGGGGTCCTCTTCGCGGGAGACCTCTTTCTCTCCAGCCAGGTGCTGGACAAACACGGCATCCCCTACAACGCCGATGTGGCGCGCCACCTGGAGTCCCTGGAGCGGGCGGCGGTGTGGGTGGCGCGGGGAGAATACCGCCTGATCGTCCCCGGTCACGGTCCCGCCTGCGATCCCGGGGACGCCCTGCGCACCATCGAGGAGAACCGTCAGCGGGTGACGGATCTCCTCTTCCTGATCACGGACATGCTGGCCGCGCCCCAGCCGGTGGCCGAGCTGGTGCACCGCCTGGCCCACCACTACGCCCGTCTCCTTTCCACCCCGGGCGAATACCTTCTGGTGCAATCCGCCATCCACGCCTGCCTGTCGTATCTGGCAGATGAGGGCCAGGTGGAGCTGGTGGTGGAGGATAACCGCCTGCTCTGGCGCCGCCGGGCTGCTCCCTGACGGGCGGTCGGCCCCCTTAGTGGTTTCCGGTCTCCCCTTCGCCGTAGAGGAACTGGTACACCAGGTAAGACTGGGCCACCCTGGTCACGTACTCGCGGGTCTCCGGGAACGTGATGGCGGTGGGGAATCCTTCCCGGCCCCGGAAGGTGGATGAGCTGGCCCAGCGCCTCACATTGCCCAGCCCCCCGTTGTAAGCAGCCAAAGCCCGGGGGATGTCTCCCCCGCAACTTTCCAGCATGCGGGCGAGGTACCAGGTCCCCAGCCGCAGGTTCACCTCCGGGCGAAAGAGGTCTTCCCGCTCCAGCGTGACGCCAAGGGCTCGGGCAGCACCTTCGGCCGTGGCGGGCAATAGTTGCATGAGGCCGCAGGCTCCGGACCGCGAGATTGCCCAGGGGGCAAAGTGGCTTTCTTCCCGCATCACTGCCCATACCAGGAGGGGATCCACCCCGAATTCCGAGGCCACTTCTTGCACCAGTTGGGGGTAGGGGAGAGGATATGCCACCCGGTATGCCGTGGGGGTGGGCAGGTCTGCCAGTACCGCCGTGGCGACTTGGGCCCCCAGCGTCACGTTCCCGTGCTCCGCGTACCACTGGGCCAGGGCCAGCCGACCCGGGGGGCCGCCCTTCCGGCTCAGGATCTCCATCTCTACATGGGCCAGGGATGTCCCTCCGGGCCCCAGGCGGTGGAGCGCCCGGGCTGCCCGGGTCGCGGGGGGCGGGGAAGGGGGATCCGGGACCGGCTGGTGAGGGAGCGGCTGCTTTACGCTCAGCCCGGCACACCAGGCCAGGCCGGGAGATATGGTACCCAGGAGCTCCCGGGCCCCATCAGCATCACCCTTGATGCGGGACAGGACGTATCCCCGCAGGGCGGCATCGTCGCGAACCGGACCCTTCTCACCAGCCAGTTGGCGGTACACCGGCAGGGCTTCTTCAGCCCGTCCCAGCTCTTCCAGCAGGCAGGCTCCCCGCCATCGGGCCTCTGGCTCGGGAGACTTCAGGTAGGCGCGGGCCGCTTCCTCCCGTCGACCCTGGCGTTCCAGTACCCTGCCCAGACCGCGGGCACCCGCGGGTCCCAGGCGCGCGTAGGCGTCACGGGCGGCCTCCAGTTTTCCCGATGCTTCCAGGGTGCGGGCGTACAGGCCCAGGGTCTCCATGTCTCGGGGAAAATCCTGCATGTACTGCGCCAGCCAGGGCAGGGCGGCGCGGGCATCCCCCAGGGTAAGCAGGGCCCGACCCCATTCCCGCGCCACCCGGGCCTGGGCGCGGGCCTCGGTCTCCCCGTGTTCGCGCAGGATGTCCAGGGCCTGCTGGGCCCACCCCCGGTCGTTGAGCCAGCCCGCCACCCGGCACCAATCGGACTCCAGGCGCAGCAGTGCTTCCACGGCTGCCCGGGCTGGTAATAGCTCCTTCCACTGCGCGATGGCCGCCGCCGCCTGCCCCTGTTCTTCCAGGAGGCGGGCCAGTTCTTCCCTCACCCCCGGGTCGGCGCGCAGCTCAAGGGCGCGCAAGTAGTAGCCAGTGGCGGTGCCATCCCGCCGCGCTTCCCGGCTGCGGGCGAGAACCAAGCAGGCATGGTATCCCACCCCGTCTGTGCGGGTGGCCAGCCGTTCCACCTGCCGACGGCCACCAGGCCAGCGGGCCAGGGCGGCGGCCAGCCGGCGGTATCCTTCCAGCTCCGGTGGCAGGTCCTTGCTGGCGAAAAGGCGGATCAGATCGGTGGTGAAAGATGAGAAAACCCTGCTTTCTCCGGCCAGCCGGGGTCCCATCAGCAGTCCCCGGTCCCAGGCCACTACTGCTGACACTGCCCCCAGAAACAGGAAAGAGACCGCGAATAGACGCAACCACCGTCTCCTCAACCCGTAGTCCTCCCCGTGCCCAGGCGGCCGCCCTTCCCTTTGAAAACGCAACCGTGGGGGTGAATCCGCAGTTCTCCCACACCTTGCATCCTGCTGTACCTTATGCGCCCGGCCAGGCCTTTCCTGCCTGGCCGGGCAACGACCCCGGTGGCATTTTGTGTGGCGGCCCGGGCGGCGGGGGATACGGTCGCGGCTGTGGAGGCGGGGACGGCCGGCACCGCCACTTTTTGACCCGGCACCCCCGGGGGCGGCATAATAAGCCACAGGAGGTGATGGCAGGATGCGGCTCATTTCCGAGAGGGACGCGGCAACGCTCCGCAGGCGCTTTGCGGAGTTAACAGGACCCGTTAAGCTGGTGATGGTCACCCAGTCGGAATCGGGTCTGACGGTGCCCGGCCATGAATGCGCCTACTGCCGGGAGACCCGCATGCTGGTCGAGGACCTGGGTGAGGTGTCCGACGGGCGGATCGGAGTCGAGGTATATGACTTCCTGCTGGACAAGGACCAGGCCGCCCGGTATGGGATCGAGAGGATTCCGGCGGTAGCCGTGGTGGGGGACCGGGACTACGGCATCCGGTATTACGGCATCCCGGCCGGGTATGAGTTCGCATCCCTGGTAGAGGACATCCTCGACGTGTCGGCACAAAGGAGCGGCCTGCGCCCGGAGACGGCGGCGGCCCTGAAAGGATTGCCCAGCGACGTACACATCCAGGTCTTCGTGACCCCCACCTGACCATATTGCCCGCGTGCGGCCAGGTTGGCCCACAAAATGGCAATGGAAAGCGACAGGGTGCGGGCAGACGTGGTGGAGGTGTCAGAATTCCCTCACCTGGCCCAGCGGTACCATGTGTTCGGGGTGCCCAAGGTGGTGATCAACGAGCGGGTTCAGTTCGAGGGAGCCGTACCGGAAAAGATGTTCCTCAGTTACGTGTTGCAGGCTGCAGGCGTGGAGGAATCGTGAGCCGTAGATAGGCCATGCCGGGAATTCTCCGGCCTGTGGGCCGGGCGCACTGAGGTGGTGCAGGAACTGCGATCTGAGGTGCCGTCCTGCCGTGCGCAACCCCGCCCCGGTGCATACTAGGGCGGGGTGATCTTCTTGGCAAAACCCAGAGTCACGGTGGTGGGCGGTGGGCTGGGCGGAGTTCCCGTGGCCAACGGGCTGGCGCGGCGGGGCACCTGCCAGGTTACCCTGATAGACCTGCTCGGGCAACACGTGTACCAGCCCGGGTTCCTGTACGTCCCCTTTGGTCGGGTGAAGCCGGGTAGCCTGGTGCGCGACCTGCGGGCTGTGCTCCATCCCGGCGTGCAGCTCGTGGTGGGAGAAGCCAAGGCGGTGGATCCCGAGGGGCGGGTCGTTCACCTGGCCGATGGCCGGATGGTATCTTCGGACTGGTTGGTGCTGGCGCCCGGGGCCGAGTACGGGCCAGCCGTCGTGCCCGGCTATCAGGGGAACATCCACCATTTCTACTCACTGGAAGCGGCCCTGGACCTCATGGGCGAACTGCACCGCTTCCGGGGCGGTGACCTGGTGATGGGGATCACCACGCTCCCCTACAAGTGCCCGCCTGCTCCCCTGGAGTTCGCCCTCCTGGCGGACGACTTTCTGCGGCGGCGGGGGTTGCAGGGCCGCTATCACGTCAGGTTTCTCACTCCGTTGACGCAGCTTTTCGGCATGAAGTCCCTGTGCGAGGCATACCAGCCCCTCTTCGCCCGTCGGGGTGTCGAGGTGGTAACCAGGTTCACGGTGGGGGAGATCGACCCCGGGCGGCGCAGGGTGCTCTCCCAGGAAGGGGATGAAGTCCCGTATGACCTGGCGATCCTGGTTCCTCCCCACCGGGGCACGAAGATGGTACGCCGCTCGGGACTGGGGGACCGCCACGGGTGGATACCCACCGAGCGAGACACCCTGCGGGTGGTGGGGCACGAGCACCTCTACGCCCTGGGCGATGCTGCCGACCTGCCCGTCTCCAAGCACGGGGCAGGTACTCACATGCAGGCGGAGGTGGTGGTGCGTAACGTGGCGGCCGAGATGGAGGGGCGCGAGCCCGCCTACCAATACACCGGACGGGTGTTTTGTATCAGTGACACCGGCCAGGGGAAGGCTAGCCTGGTATCTTACAGTTATGACCGTCCCCCTGCACCTCCCACGCCGCTGCCCATGTTTCACTGGGCCAAGCTGGCCACCGGTGCCCTGTACTGGAGGCTGGTGCCCCGGGGATTGCTGCCGCTGCACGGATTTCGTCGCCGCCAGCGGGGCGCCTCCTGACCGTTTTGTGAGGAGGGGCACAAGGAGGGGCACAAGGTATTGACTCCCCGGTCAGGGCGTGTTACGATAGTCCGGGAGTCGCGTATTTGCGCAAGTCACCAACTAAGCAGGGGGGAGGAACTGTGGCGGAGGACCGGTTTTCCATGGTGGTGTTTTCGGGAACGGTGGATAAGCTCTACCCGGTGGCCATCGTGGCCTCGGGAGCGGTGGCCATGGGCATGGAGGTGGACGTCTTCGTCACTTTCTGGGGCCTGCAGGCCTTCCGCAAGGGGAACCCCGCCCAACTGGCGCGGGTGAGCAAGGACTTTGAGGACCAGGCGGGGGTTATGATGCAGATTATGCAGGAGAAGAAGGTGCCCTCCTGGTACGACACGCTGCGTCGGGCGAAGGAGCTGGGAAACGTGCGGGTACACGCCTGCGCCATGACAATGGACCTGTTTGGCCTTACCAAGGACGACCTGGACCCCATCGTGGACGACGTGGTGGGCGTAGGGGAATTCGTGGACCGGGCCAGGGAAGGCAAGGTCACTCTTTTTATCTAGAAAGCGAGGATGTCCGGATGAGCGATCACACGGTCAGGGCGGACCGGGTCATCGATGCGCGCGGTGCTTATTGCCCCGGCCCCCTGATGGAACTGATCAGGGCGGTCCGCGAAGCCAGCGTAGGAGATGTGCTGGAGGTGCTCTCCTCCGATACGGGCTCCAAGCGCGACATCCCGGCCTGGGCGCAGAAGGCCGGGCACGAAGTCGTGGGAGTGTTCCCCGAGCAAGGATACGATCGCATAGTGGTGCGCAAGGCCAGATAGGGCCGTTGTCACAGACCCCCTTCGGCAGGGGGGCTGCCTCCGGTGGCCCCCCAGTGGGGGCTCCAAGGGGGGAAGAGAGTTGCAGAGCACGGATCGCGTGGTCGTTGTGGGTGGGGGCACCGGGGGAACTCTGGTAGCGAACCTGCTGGCCCGGCAGGGAGCCAGAGTTACCCTGATCGACGCCACTGGCTGGCACGCCTATCAGCCCTCATACCTGTATTTGCCCTTCTTGGACAGGGTGCCGCGCAGCAACGGACCTCTTTTCAGCCGCCCGTTGCGCCACCTGCTGGACGGGCGTGTAGAAGTGGTTGTGGGGCAGGTGAGCGGTGTCGACCACCGCGCCGGCCGGGTGCTGGTAGAGAAGGGGGCCAGCGTGCCGTACGATTGGCTGGTCCTGGCTACCGGGACTACGTACTATCCCGATGAGATCCCCGGTTACCGGCATGCCGCCCATCACTTCTACTCGGCGGACGCTGCCCTGCTCCTGCGCGAGGCCCTGGCTTCTTTCCGGGGCGGTGATGTGGTGGTGGGCGTCACCACCGTCCCCTACAAGTGCCCGCCCGCACCGCTGGAGTTTACCCTCCTGCTGGAAGCCTACCTCCGCCGCCGGGGGATCAGGGAAAAGACCCGTATCCGATTCCTGAGCCCCCTCCAGCGCGCGTTCGCCATCGAGCCGGTATCGGAGATGGTTACGCCGATCATGGAGAAGCGGGGTATCCAGATCGACACCTTCTTCAATACCGAAAGTGTTGACCCCGAGGCCAGGGTGGTGCGGTCCCTCGAGGGTGACGAGATCCCCTACGACCTGCTGGTCCTGATTCCGCCCCACGGGGGAGTGCGCGCGGTGCGCGACTCCGGGCTGGGCGATCGGAGCGGCTGGATACCCACGGACCGTCATCTCATGAAAGTGCTGGGTCACGAGCGGATGTACGCTCTGGGGGACGCTACCGACCTGCCCGTATCCAAGAGCGGCGTGGCCGCCCACTTCCAGGCAGAGGCCGTGGCGGGTAACATCCTGGACGAGATGGCCGGGCGTGCTTGCTCTCATGCCTACACGGGGCGGGTGCTTTGTTTCGCCGAGACGGGCCTGGGGCGGGCCACCATCATATCGTTCGACTACCAGCACCCACCGCGTCCTCCCCTACCCCATCCCGTACTCCACTGGGCCAAACTCGCCTTCAATGTGCTATACTGGTACACGGTACCTCAGGGCCGCGTGCCCCTGCGGGGCGTGGTCCGACTGGGGGCGAGGACGCGCTCGGTGGAGGAGGAAGCGCATATTGGCGACTGACGACCGTCTCTTTGAGTTGCAGAGCCAGATCTGCCGCACCCTGGCCCATCCCAAGCGGCTGCAGATCATCGAATTGCTAAAGACCGGTGAGAAGACCGTTTCCGACCTGGCGGAGGCCCTGGGCACCCAGATCCCCAATGTATCTCAGCACCTGCAGATGCTCCGACAGACGAGGCTGGTGGTGGCCCGCCGGGAGGGAGCCAACGTGTACTACTCACTCTCCAATCCCAAGATCGTGCTGGCCTGCAACACGCTGCGCGAGGTGCTGGCCGAACAACTGGAGATCGACCGGGCTGCTGCCGCGCTGGGTGGCCGGTGATCAATCACGCGGGCAGGTTGGTGCGCCCGGAGTCAAGCAGCTACTGTTTTTGATGCGAGGTAAGAGTGGTGTTGGGGTAAAGTAAGGGCCGCATCCTCACGGGATGCGGCCCGCCTGTCTACTCGTGCTAGTGAGCTACCTGCCGATGAAGAGCTGGGTTTCGGCTATGCCGTAGAGACCGTTGGAGACGATGCCAATCCCCACGTGGGTGTGATGGGGGTTGAGGATGTTGGAGCGGTGACCCTGCGAGGACATGAACATGGCGTGGGCGTAGCGGGCGTTGCGGGCCTTGGCGATGTTCTCTGCTCCCATCACGGGGGCGCGGATGCCGGCGGCCACCTCCATCTGGTAGGCCGTCCCGTAGGTGGGGGAGACGTGGGAGAAGTAGTTGTTGACCACCATGTCCTGGCTCTTTTTCCGGGCCAGGTCGGTGAGGACGGGATCCACGGTCAGGGGGGGCAACCCCGCCTGGGCTCGCGCCCCGTTGACGAGCTGGAGGGCGATGGCTTCTTCAGAGGTGAGGGGCACGAGGTCGGTGGTAGGTTGCGCCGGGGGCGGGTTTGGCGACGGCTGGGGTGCGGGCGTGGGTGCGGGCTCGGGCATAGGTGCCGGAGCCGGGCCAGGTATCACCGGGGATGGGCGCCAGTACCAGGAAGCCTGGGCGGTGAAGGACAGGGCGAACGTCACTGCCACGAGGCAGGCTGCCAGTAACCACGTTTTCCGCAACTGCAAGACCTCCTTTTATGTTGCCTGCCTTTCAGTGTAAAGGTGCGACCGGCAGCGGACAACCTGCCCGGTGTCTCCTGCCGGCCGCTCACAGCGTGTTATCTCGCCTGAGATGGCGGAGACGCCCGCTCCGCCCACCTCTGATCTCTTTAACTCAGAATTCCAGAACGTCTACCACTTCCAGCGTCGCTGCCGCTGCTTTTGCTCCAGCGTTGCCTGGTTCAACTGCCTTTCCAGGGTCCGGACCCGCTCCTCCAGGGCACGACTCCCCGCACGCAGTTTCTCCACTTCCTCCCCCAGAGCGCGCTTGTCCCGGTTGGCGGCCTCGAGTTCCTGCTCGAGGCGGGAGCGGTGGTTGCGGCACTCTTCGAGGGCAGCCCGGAGTGATGTCAGCCGCCGCTCCCGTTCAGTGATGGCCTCTTTGAACGCCCGCAGTTGTTCCTCCAGTTTCTGCTGCTCTTCTTCCAGTTGCAGGGCCATATCGAAGGCGCTGCGGATACACACTTCGAGTTGCTCCAGGTAGGGACGCAGGGGTTCCAGCTGGTCGGCCATTCTCCGTCCTCCCGGTCCATCGTATGCCGGCGTCTGCACCGTATGGACCTTCAAATCATAATCTGAAGCAGGAAGCATAGCTGGCAGCTATTCACTCGCTCGCCACAGAAGATGGCGACATAAGGTGCCAGCTCAGAAAGAAAGGAGGGTAGAGTATGAGTCAAGAGAAGCTGAAGCCCAGCTTTGCCCCGAAGCAGGTGGTGCCGGGACCGTGCCCGCCGGAGGGCTGTCCACCGCCCACGGAGATCGTGTGTATCCGGGCCTATCTGTTCTGGAGAGGCGGATAGCGCCGGGCACGAGGGTTCGCGAGTGCGGCCAGAAAGTGGGAATTCCAGAAGCCAGAAGTGGAATCCGGGGGGTCCGGGGGAGTCCAGCATCATTCGTTAGCAACGCGTTAGCAGGGCGGTCGCCCTGGAGTCTCCTCTGTTGTGCTGCTTGGCGCCAGGAAGGTGAGCTCAGGATGTCTAACAGTAAGATGCAGGATAAGGCGCCACGGGGGTGCGGCCATTGGTGGGGATTGTGCGGACGGTCTCATCAGGATCCGCAGCGATAAGCGGCCCGGGTGCGAGTCCGGGGGGGTGATGCGATGGCGAGCCTGGTTCTTGATCGCGATGTTGCAGAGGCTGCCATCCTGGGGGGTGCGGTGCTGGGTGGAGGTGGGGGCGGCTCGATGGCCGAAGGCCGCCGCCTGGCGCTCCTGGCGGTGGAGATGGGCGAGCCCGAGTTGGTGGATATCGACGAGCTGCCACCGGACGCCGTTCTGGTGACGGCGTCGGCGGTGGGGGCGCCCGCCGCCCGAACGGCCCGGGCCTTACCCGTGCATTACGTCAAAGCGGTGGAACTGTTGGGCAGGAGCACCCGCATCGACGGCCTCATCACGAACGAGTGCGGGGGTCTGGCCACGGTGAACGGCTGGCTGCAGGCGGCGGTCTTGGGTATTCCGGTGGTGGATGCCCCCTGCAACGGACGCGCTCACCCCACCGGGGTAATGGGTTCCATGGGATTGCACCGGTTGCCCGGGTACGTTTCCCGTCAGGCGGCGGTGGGGGGCGACCCGCGTGCGGGGACTTACGTGGAATTACTGGTACAGGGAAACCTGGAGCCGGCTGCCGCCCTGGTGCGGCAGGCTTCCGTTCAGGCCGGAGGCATGGTGGCGGTGGCGCGCAACCCCATCAGCGCAGCTTACGCCCGGGAGCACGCGGCGGTGGGCGCCGTACGGCAGGCCGTCTCGGTCGGGCGGGCAATGCTCAGCCGGCAGGGTAGGGGCGCCATGGCCATGGTGGAGGCTGCCTGCGAGGTTCTGGGGGGCGAGGTGCTGGCCAGGGCTCGGGTCGTGGACGTCCGGCTGGAGACCACGGGCGGCTTTGACGTGGGGAGCGTGGTATTGCGACCGGTGGCGGGTTCGCCGCTTGAGCTCTATTTTTGGAACGAGTACGCCGTGTGCGAGCGGGACGGGCAGAGACTGGCCACTTTTCCCGATCTGCTGGCCACTTTAGACCTGGATTCCGGATTGCCGTTGGCGACGGCTGAGATTGCCGTCGGGAAAGAGGTTGCTCTGGTATGGGTACCGCGTCAGCGCCTGATCCTGGGGGCCGGTATGCGCGATCCTGAACTGATGGTTCCCCTGGAAGCGGCAATCGGTAGGGAGATTGTGAAATACGTGTTCTGAGCCCGGGAGGTGAGGGTGTTGGCATGGCGTCACGTGATGGACGCGTTTGAGTTGCTTGACAGTGCGTATGTGGACGGTGCCCGGGTGGCGGAGTTCCTCCGTGCCCATGGGGTGGACGACGTGACCGTAACGCCCATCCAGGGTGACAAGGGCCGCACGGACTTCGTCAAGGCCGTCATCCCGGGTGCCCGGGGCAGGTTCGCGGGGGGTGATGCTCCCACCCTGGGCATCATTGGCCGGCTGGGAGGGCTGGGGGCCCGTCCGGAGCGCATAGGATTCGTGTCGGACGGGGACGGTGCCCTGGCGGCCATCTCCTGTGCACTGAAGCTGGGCGCGATGCGATGCAACGGAGATGTGTTGCCCGGGGACGTAATCGTGGCTACCCACATCTGCCCCCATGCGCCGACAGAGCCGCATGAGCCCGTGCCCTTCATGGGCTCCCCGGTGGACATGGCGGTCATGAACCGCTACGAAGTCGATCCCGCCATGGATGCCATCCTCTCGGTCGACACCACCAAGGGCAACCGCATTATAAACGTGCGTGGGTTTGCAATTTCTCCCACCGTCAAGGAGGGGTACATCCTCCGGGTGAGCGAGGATCTGCTGGATATCATGCAGATCGTCACGGGGCGGATGCCCGCCGTGTTGGCAATCACGACCCAGGATATCACCCCGTACGGCAACGGGGTATTCCACATGAACAGCATCATGCAGCCCGCCACCGCCACCACTGCGCCGGTCGTGGGCGTAGCCATTACCACCGAGGTGCCCGTGCCGGGCTGTGCCACCGGGGCCAGCCACCTGCAGGACGTTGAGAGCGCGGTGAGATTCTGCCTCGAAGTGGCCAAGGCCTTCGGAGCGGGGAAGTGCCGATTTCACGATGAGCACGAGTTCCGCCGCCTGGTGGAACTGTACGGCACCATGTCTCACCTTCAGACCCCGGGGAGGGTGGGCGCATCCTGAGTGGAGAAGCGGGGGAAGCGGCAGTGAAGGTAGGGGCGATCACCATCGGTCAATCTCCGCGCGCGGATGTCTTGCCCGAGATGATGCCCATTATCGGGGCCGGGGTCGAGGTCATCGAGGCCGGGGCGCTGGACGGTCTCGGCGGGGATGAAATCGCGGGTATGTCGCCCCGTCCCGGCGAGTACGTCCTGGTGACGAAATTGCGGGATGGCAGTTCGGTGCAGGTGGCCAGGGAGCGCATCGTCGCCCGCATGCAAGAACAGATCACCCGGGTCGTGGAGCGGGGGGCCGAGGTGGTGGCCATCCTTTGTACGGGGGAATTCCCCGAGTTGACCTGCCCTCGCCTGCTGGTCGAGCCCCAACTCGTGCTGCATCATTTCGTGGCAGCACTGGCCAGAGGTCGAAGGCTGGGGGTAGTGGTCCCGGCTCAAGAACAGGTGGAACAGGCCAGAGTGCGATGGGAAGGAGTTGGGGCTCAACTCCAGGTGGAGCCGGCGTCGCCCTACGGGGAAGTGACCGAGCTGAGGCGCGCGTCGGAAGTGCTGGGCGACTGGGGTGCCGAGCTGGTGGTGCTGGACTGCATAGGTTTCACCATGGCGATGAAAAGAGAGGTGCACGCCGTCCTGGGGGTCCCCGTAATACTGCCGCGCACAGTGCTGGCCCGCACGCTGGCCGAACTCGTGTCCTGACGGCGGCATGGGGTCCTCCTGGCGCCGGGCCGGGCAGGTTTTCCCGGCCCATGCGGTGAAACATCAGGTGTGGACGGGATAGGCCGCCTGTAGCCGCAATGACCGTCTACCAGGGCAGCGACCGAATACCGGAACAGTGACCGATTATGGCGTTCGCTGAATTTTCTGGGGCTACTCCGCGGCAGGTCCGGCAGTGGATCCGCGAGGGGCGGTGGACGGGACCCACCGCCGGGCTGGCTCACGGCTATGCGCAGGCCAACCTGGTGATCTTGCCGCGGGAGATCGCTTACGACTTCCTGGTTTTTGCCCACAGGAATCCCAAACCGTGCCCGCTCCTCGATATCACCGACCCGGGCTCCCCGGAACCCGTCCGGGCTGCGCCCGGGGCCGACCTGCGCACCGACCTTCCCCGCTATCGGCTTTTCAGGGACGGGGAGCTGGTCGAGGAAGTAACCGATGTCACTTCCGTGTGGCGGGGCGATCTGGTGGGCTTCCTCCTGGGCTGCAGTTTCAGCTTCGAATGGGCTCTGCTGCGGGCGGGTGTTCCCGTGCGTCACCTGGAGCAGGGATGCAACGTGCCCATGTACGTTACGAATATCCCGTGCCGCTCCGCTGGCGTGTTTTCGGGACCCATGGTGGTGAGCATGCGACCCATCCCTGGCGGCCTGGTGGGGCGGGCCGTGCAGGTTACCGCCCGCTACCCGCGTGCCCACGGGACGCCCGTGCATGTGGGTGATCCTGCCGCAATAGGCATCAGGGATCTGGACCGCCCGGATTTCGGTGACCCCGTTACGGTAAGGCCCGGTGAGGTGCCTGTGTTCTGGGCATGCGGGGTGACGCCTCAGGTGGCCCTCATGCGGGCGCGGCTGCCGCTGGCCATAACTCATGCTCCGGGACACATGTTTATCACCGACATCCCGGACGAGGAACTGGAGACGCTGTGACGACGGCGGGGGGATCAACATTGTTGAAAGTGGACCTGAACGCGGACGTGGGGGAGAGTTTCGGGTCCTACCGGCTGGGTGAAGACGAAGAGGTCATAAAGCACGTAACCTCCGTTAACATAGCGTGCGGGATGCACGCTGGTGACCCCCTGGTCATGCGTCGCACCGTGTCCCTGGCTAAGGAAGCGGGGGCGGCGGTGGGCGCCCACCCGGGATATCCGGACCTGCAGGGGTTCGGACGGAGGTACCTGGCTCTCACCCCCGAGGAAGTGGAGGCCTTTGCCATCTATCAGGTAGGTGCCCTGTGGGCGTTCTGTCGCTCCGCGGGGGTACCGCTCCGTCACGTGAAGGCACATGGGGTACTGTATAACGTGGCCGCCCGGGATGGGGCCATAGCGGATGCCATTGCCCGGGCCGTGGCTCAGGTTGACTCGGGCCTGGTGCTCGTAGGCCTGGCGGGCTCGGAGTTGTTGAGGGCCGGGGAACGGCTGGGGTTGCGGGTCGCTGGCGAGGCCTTCGCCGACCGCGGGTATAACCCCGACGGCACCCTGGTCCCGCGGGGTTGCCCGGGGGCCATAATCCACGATCCGGAAGCGGTGGCCGAGCGCGTGCTCCGGATGGTCAGGGAGGGGCGTGTTGCCGCCAGCGACGGGTCGGATATCGAGGTGAGGCCAGACACTGTCTGCTTCCACGGAGATACGCCCGGCGCGGCCAGGCTCGTGCGGTACGTGCGAGAGTACCTGGAGCGGGCCGGGGTTTGCGTGGTGCCCATGAGTGACTAGGGGATATCGGGGGGCAGTCGGCCAGTAAGAGTGAAAGGGGGGATTCTCGCTGCGTCCGGCCCTGTTGAGGGGGCGTTGAGGGGTGAGGGGGCACATCCGCAAGAGGTCCAGGGATAGCTGGACCGTGGTGGTCGAACTGCCCCGCGACCCGGAGACGGGGAAGCGCAGGCAGCGGTGGGTGGCCGTGAAGGGGCCCAAGCGTGAGGCGGAGCGCGTGCTGGCCCAACTGATTTCGGAGGTGGAGCGGGGGGCGTACGCGGCTGCGCCCGCCCGGCTTAGCGTGGGCGAGTACCTTGACCGCTGGCTGAAGGCGGTTGAGCCCAGGCTCAGACCACAGACCCGTGAGGTGTGGGGACGCTGTATAAGGCACTGGCAGGATGTCCTGGGCAGCGGGCCCCTCGTGAGGCTGACGGCCATGGACGTGCAGCAGGGCCTGAACGCGCTGCCCGGGCGTCTGGCGCCATCCACGCGGGCCCACCTGTTCGCCGTGCTCCGGGCTGCGTTGAAGCAGGCGGTGAAGTGGGGTTTCATCCCGCGGTCCCCCACGGACGGGGTAAAGGGCCCGCCCCGGAGGGGCCGCCAGATCACCGTCTGGACCGAGGAGCAGGTATGTCTGTTTCTGCAGGCGGCGCGCGCGTCGCGGTACTATCCGCTGTTTCACACGGCGCTGGCAACGGGGATGCGGTTGGGAGAATTGCTGGGTCTCACCTGGCAGGACGTGGACCTGGACCGGGGGGCCATTCACGTGCGTCGCTCCCTGGTCTTGCCGTGCCGGGGAGAACCCCACTGGCAGGAGCCCAAGACCTCCCATTCCAGGCGGAAAGTTCCCCTTGATCCGATCACCCTGGACATCCTCCGGGAACTGAGGAAGCGGCAGTCGGCAGAGAGGCTGAAGGCAGGAGGTTACTGGCAGGATTACGATCTGGTGTTCACAACGAAAAGGGGCAGACCGGTGGGCCGCGAGGAAGTCGGCAGGACGCTCAAGCGCCTTGCCCTGCGAACCGGGGTTCCGTTCATCCGCTTCCACGACCTTCGGCACACCCATGCCACTCTGCTCCTCGCGCGTGGCGTGCACGCCAAAGTGGTATCGGAGCGGTTGGGCCACTCCAGCGTGGCTCTGACCCTGGATGTGTACAGCCACGTCCTGCCCGACACGCAGCGGGAGGCCGCCCGGGCAATTGAGCAGGTCTTGACCGTCCCCGTTAGCAAGCCGTTAGCAGGGACGGACCAGAAGCGGCAAGAGAGCCCGGCCTGCAAGGGCTTGTGACCGTGCGCTCCGACATCGTGTGTATCCAGGTGGAAAAGGTCTACGACTTCTGCTTCCAGAACGAGGATCGGGAGGCCTGCTTCACGCTGCCCACTGAGTGCTTACCGCCCGCCCCTCCGGGGTCCACGGCGACGTGCACCATCACCAGCGTGATCTGCACCCCCGGCACGCCCGTACCGGTTCCCACCCAGCCCGGGTTTGTAAGCGTGGGCATCGTGTTCGTGGTTACGGTCGACATCACGGTCCTGAACCCGGATGGTACCACCAGGTGCACGTTCACCCAGAACTTTACCTTCGTGAAGACCGTGGTGTTGTACGCTCCCGCCGGGACGACCATCCAGTGCGAGGTGCCCGATTTCTCCTGCGGGCCCTGCGCCGTGGCCGACACCCAGGTGTGCTGCACCTTCCACCTGTGCATCCTGGTGCAGTCCAAGGCCCTGGTGAAGCTGCTGGTTCCGGCGTACGGGTTCTGCGTTCCTGCCGAGTGCGTGGTTGCAACAAGAGGAGAAACTGCGAGCTCGCTGGTGATTGATCGGCGGGCGCGCGCCTCGTGAACACGGTAACAACGCCTGCACTATCACGGGGAGATGCGCGTCGCCAGTGAACCCGGGGTGGGTGCAACCTCACCGCGCGCGGGTGCCCCTCCCTTGCCATCTTCGTGAACGAGAGTACAATGTGATAGGGGAGATCAGATGGGAGTTGTGAGCACCATACCGGGTCGGTGCCGGCAGTGTTATTCCTGCGTGCGGCACTGTCCGGTGAAAGCGATCATGGTACGCCAGGAGCAGGCCGCCGTCCTGGAGGAACGGTGCATCTCCTGCGGACACTGTGTCACCGTGTGCAGCCAGAAGGCGAAGCGGGTGGCCTCGGACCTGGCGGCGGCTAAGGAGTGGGTGGCCAGCGGTCGGCCCGCGTGTGCCATGCTGGCTCCCTCTTTCGTGGCCGAGTTTCACCCCTTGCGGCCCGGGCAGGTAGCTGCCGCGTTGCGCCGGCTGGGGTTCCGGTGGGTGTACGAGGTGGCATACGGTGCCGAACTCGTCACCCGCGAGTACCTGAGCGTTCTCCGGCGAGGGGCGGGTTCGACCCGGAAACCCCGTCCCCTGGTGAGTACCCCCTGCCCGGCCGTGGTCCACCTGGTGGAACGATACTTCCCTTCCCTGGTTTCCTTTCTCGCCCCCGTGGTTTCCCCCATGGTGGCTACCGGGAGGGCGGCGCGCATCCTTTTGCGGGACAGTGCTCCCGATCTGGCCACAGTGTTCATAGGTCCTTGTGTGGCCAAGATCGAGGAGGCGCGCCATCCCGCAGTGGCGGGGGCGGTGGATGGTGTCCTCACCTTTCCCGAACTGAGGGCCTGGTGGCAGGAGGCAGGGGTAGATCCATCGTCCTGTCCGGAAGAAGGCTTTGACAACCCCCCCACTGCGCTGGGGAAGCTGTACCCGGTCCCGGGGGGCCTGCTGCGTACCGCGGCCCTGCGCGCTGATGTGCTGGACAACGAGATTCACACCGTGGAAGGCCGGGAAAAATCCCTGGAGTTCCTGCGCGCGCTGGAAAAGGGAGAGGTACAGGCTGCCTTCGTAGACATCCTGTTTTGCGAAGGATGTGTGAACGGCCCCCTGGCGGGCAGCCTCTTGCCCGGATACGGTCGCCGTAACCGGGTGGTGGACGAAGTGCGTTCTCTACCCCGGCGCGCCTTGCGCCTGGCAGAGCCTCCTCCCGCGATCGATTTGCGGCGCGACTTCACGGCCCGGGCCGTCCGCCTGCCCGAGCCGGGGGAGGCAGAGATCGGTGCCATCCTGCGGGAACTGGGCAAGACCAGGCCGGAGGACGAGTTGAACTGCGGGGCCTGCGGGTACCCCACCTGCCGGGATAAGGCGGTGGCGGTGTTCCAGGGTCTGGCGGAAAACAAGATGTGCCTGCCCTACCTGATCACGGAATTGCAGGCGAAGAATGCCGAGCTGGCATACCTGCGCGACTACAACCGCAGCATAGTGGAGAGCATCGCCGAGGGGGTCATCGTTGCCGACCGGGAGGGGATCATCACCGTTTTCAACGATCCTCGTCAGCACGTGTCAGATCGGCCCCGTCAGGAACTGATCGGTAAGGGGTTCTTCGCCGGCCTTCCCCACCTGGACCGGGAAGAGGTGAGAAAGGCAATCTCTGCCGTGCTAGAATCGGGCAAGGTGGGGGCCGTCCCGGAACTCCGGTACCAGTTGCGGGACCGCACGGTGGTGGCGAGCTTGCGGGCCTACCCGCTGCGGGGGGAGCGGGGGGAGTTGCTGGGTGTGGTGGTGATTTGCCAGGACATAACCGAGGAAAAGCGGCTGTTCAGCCGGCTGGCGGAATCCGACCGGCTGGCTTCCCTGGGCCGCCTGGCGGCCGGGGTCGCCCACGAGATCAACAACCCCCTCACCCTGGTATCCGGCTACGCAGAGCTGCTACGGGAAAGTGTGGCAGACCCGACCCTCAGGGAGCAGGCAGCGGTCATCGTGGAGGAAGTCGAGCGCATCGCGGGCATCGTCCGCAATCTGCTTACCTTTGCTCGCCAGCAGCCAGCCACCGTAAGCCCCTGCGACGTGAACGCCATCCTGTGCCGGCTCTATTCCCTTACCGCCTCTCAGTTCCAAAAGGGACGGGTGGAATTGGTGCTGGATTGTGAACCGGGGCTTCCCCAGGTGGCAGCGAATCCATCCGAACTGGAGCAGGTCTTCCTCAATCTCATGATCAACGCCCTGGAGGCCATGCCCGGCGGGGGCAGGCTCACCGTGGAGAGCCGTTCGATCTGCTCCAACGGAGAGCCCTGGGTTGAGATACGGTTCGCCGATACCGGCTGCGGGATCAAGGAGGAGCACATCGACCGCATTTTCGAGCCCTTCTTCACCACCAAAGAGGTGGGTAAGGGAACCGGTTTGGGACTATCCGTGTCCTACGGTATAGTGCGCAAGTACGGGGGCACCATCGAGGTCTCCAGCGAGGAAGGGAAGGGGAGCGTGTTCGTGGTGCGGTTACCGGTGCGCCGGGGCGCCGAGGTGAATAACGTGAGGTGATGGCGGTGTCCTCCCGTATCCTGGTGGTGGACGATGAACCGCGCGTGTGCCAGTTCCTGCGGACCATCCTGGAGGCGGAGGGGTGGCAGGTGACCATCGCCCCGGGCGGGGCGGAGGCGCTCGAGGAACTGAGGCGGAGCAGCTTCGACCTTGTGATCACCGACCTGGTCATGCCCGGGGTGGACGGGATGCAGGTGCTGGAGGCGGCCCGCGCCGAGGATCCCGATGCCTTCGTCATAGTGATAACCGGGTACTCGACGGTGGAATCTGCCGTTGAGGCCATGAAGAAAGGCGCCTTCGATTACATCCCCAAGCCGTTCAAGGTAGAGCACATCAAACTACAGTGTCGCAAGGCCCTGGAACAGCGGCGGGTGGTCCTGGAAAACCGGGTGTTGCGCCACCAGCTGAGCGTCACCGGAGTCCGCTTCGGGCGGATGATCGGTGACAGCCCGGCCATGCAGGAGGTCTACCGTCTCATCTCCAAGGTAGCCCCCACCGACAGCACGGTGCTCATCCGGGGAGAGACGGGCACCGGCAAGGAACTGGTGGCGCGGGCCATCCACTATCACAGTCCCAGGCGGGAGCACCCTCTGGTGACGGTGAACTGCGCCGCCCTCCCCGAAGCGTTGCTGGAAAGCGAATTGTTCGGTTATGCCCGTGGTGCTTTCACCGGTGCCACCGCTCCCAAGAGAGGCCTGCTCGAGGAAGCCGACGGGGGAACATTCTTCCTGGACGAGATAGGGGACATCAGCCTGGCCCTGCAGGTCAAGCTGCTGAGGGTGCTGGAGGAAGGGGAGTTCTTGCGTTTGGGTGAGACCAGACCCCGCCGGGTGGACGTGCGGGTTATCGCCGCTACCAACCGCGACCTGGAGGCGGCCCTGGCAAGCGGTGCCTTCCGACCGGACCTGTACTTCCGGCTGAACGTTTTCACCATCAACCTGCCCCGCCTGCGCGACCGCGAGGGGGATGTGCCCCTGCTGGCCAGCCACTTCCTGCACAGAAGTGCCCAGCGTATGGGCAAGGCCCTGCGCGGGTTCACGCCTCGCGCCATGGAGTGCCTGTGTCGCTACCCCTGGCCGGGCAATGTGCGGGAACTGGAAAACGTGGTGGAGCGGGCGGCCATCCTGGCAGAGGGGCCTTTCGTCGACGTGGGGGATCTCCCCCGCGAGATGCAGCATTCCGGTGACTACCCGCCTGCGCAGTTTGCGGGAGCGGGGGGGAAGACATTCAAGGAGGCTGTTCGGGAATTCGAACGCTCCCTGGTGGTGGAAGCCCTCGCGCGGGCGGGAGGGGTACCCGCTCGTGCCGCCCGCCTGCTGGGGGTCAGCCGCTCCACCTTTCACGAGATCACCCGCAGGCTGGGGCTGCAGGAAGAGGTGCGGGCCGGTTCCCGCACGGGACCGTCTCCCGCCTGAGCCCCCGTTCGGGCGATTCCCCCGGGGGAGCGACTCCCCGTGAGGCTGCCCATGGGAGCGTGCGTTCATTTTTATTGACGAGTTCGGGTTCCCGAACGGGTCGCCAGCCGCGGGGGCGGGAGCAGGGGGACGCGTGAGGACACTCCCCGCCGGCGGAAAGCCGCTTTTGCGCGGGTTCGGGAGCGCACGCGTGCTCCGCCGACGGCGGCTACCATCTGGCACGCCTCTTGCAATTGTGGATGGGCGGAGGGCCGCGATGGCGGGCCCGGTCCCCGGGCCGAGACCCCGGGGTAAAGCAAGGAGGTGGGCCAGATGGCCGAACCGGCTGTCACTCGGGAACAGTTGCTCGAGGAGAGGAAGTTCTGGGAAGAGAAGGTGCGCAGGCTACGGGTACTGCCGCCGGTTGAGAAGAAGGTGGGTTGGGGGTTCGACATCGATCCCGACCTGGAGTACGCCCGCGTAGAGGAAATTTACAGCACCCTGGGCCCCAACTGGGAATGGTTCGCCCGCACCGAGAGGGTGGATTACAGCGGTCTGCGCCGCCAGCGGGAAATCGAACACCGCCTGAACCAGAACTAGCGAGGAGGCCCGGACGTGTCCAGACGAGTGCTTGTGTGCGGGGGCGCAGGTTGCGTCTCGTCCGGCTGCGCCGCGGTCAAGGAGGCCTTATCGGCAGAGGTAGCCAGGGCCTTCTCCGGCGGGGTGGAGGTGGTGGTGACGGGGTGCATAGGGGTCTGCGCCCTCGGACCCCTTGTCCTGGTAGAACCGGAAGATGTACTTTACTGCCACGTCAAGCCGGAGGACGCCTCCGAAATCGTGGCTTCCCACCTGGTGGGGGGACGGGTGGTGGAGCGCCTGCTCTGGCGTGACGCCCAGGGTCGACCCCGGGCCGCCCTGGCGGACATCCCCTTCTTCAGCCGCCAGGTGAAGCTGGTCCTGCGCAAGTGCGGGCGGATAGACCCGGAAAACGTGGATGAGTACCTGGAGCGGGGCGGGTACCGGGCGCTGCGAGAGGTGCTCAGCGGTTGGACCCCTGCCCGGGTGATCGAAGCCGTGAAAGCCTCCGGGCTGCGGGGCCGGGGAGGCGCCGGATTTCCCACGGGCAGGAAGTGGGAGCTCGCCCGCCGCGAGGCCTTGTACCCCAAGTACGTGGTGTGTAATGCCGACGAGGGCGACCCCGGGGCATTCATGGATCGCAGCGTTCTGGAAGGGGATCCCCACAGCGTGCTGGAAGGGCTGGCCATCGCCGGATATGCCATCGGGGCGAACAAAGGCTTCATTTACGTGCGCGCCGAGTACCCCCTGGCCCTGAGCAGGCTTGAGATCGCCCTCCGGCAGGCTTATGATCGCGGTCTGCTGGGGAAGAAGCTGTTCGGGACCGACTTCGACTTTGATGTCGAGGTTCGCGTGGGGGCCGGTGCCTTCGTGTGCGGAGAGGAGACAGCCCTGCTGGCTTCTCTGGAGGGGCGGCGGGGCATGCCCCGCTTTCGACCACCTTTCCCGGCTCAGAGGGGGTTCCTGGGCCGGCCCACGGTGATCAACAACGTGGAGACCCTGGCCAACGTGCCCCTCATCATCCTGGAGGGTCCGGAGAAGTTCGCTTCCCTGGGTACGGAGGGAAGCAAGGGAACCAAGGTCTTCGCGCTGGCGGGGAAGATCAACCTCACCGGACTGGTAGAGGTGCCGATGGGGACTACCCTGAGGGAGATCATTTACGACATAGGCGGCGGCATCCCCGGAGGGAAGAGGTTCAAGGCGGCCCAGACGGGGGGCCCGTCCGGCGGCTGCATCCCGGCCGAGTGCCTGGACGTACCCGTCGACTACGATTCCCTGGCCGGACTGGGCTCCATCATGGGGTCGGGCGGGCTCATCGTCCTGGATGAGGACACGTGCATGGTGGATGTTGCCCGTTTCTTCCTGCAGTTCACCCGCGACGAATCCTGCGGCAAGTGCACGCCCTGTCGGGAAGGCATCCCCCAGATGCTGGCCATCCTGGACCGCATAGTAGCCGGTCGCGGCCAGGAAGGGGACCTGGAAGAACTCGAGAGACTGGGCAGGTTCATCAAGCTGACTGCCCTTTGCGGGTTGGGCCAGACCGCACCCAATCCGGTTCTCTCTACCCTCAGGTACTTCCGGTCCGAATACGAGGCCCACATTTACCGGCAGGAGTGCCCTGCTGCCGTGTGCCGATCCCTCACCAGCTTCGTGATCGATCGCGCCGAGTGCATGGGCTGCGGGGCGTGCACCCGCGTGTGCCCCTCCGGGGCTATCACGGGCAACGTGAAGGAACCCCACGAAATCGACCAGGAAAAGTGCATACGCTGTGGCCAGTGCCGGAGCGTCTGTGCGTTTTCTGCCGTCCGTCAGGTGCCCGGACGACTGGTACCGCTGCCGGTTGGGGAGGGAAATGGACATGGAGTCCGTCACGGTTATTGACCGCGCTGTGCCCGGCCGCGTACTGGAAGAGGTCCGTCCGGAGGTTAGCCTGGTCACGCTTACCATCGACGGGAGGCTGGTGCAGGCCCCTGTGGGGACGACGGTCCTGGACGCGGCCCGGCAGGCGGGTATCCGCATACCTGCCCTGTGCCATCACCCTGCCCTTCCTCCTGATGGAGCGTGCCGGGTTTGCCTGGTGGAGGTGGAGGGGCGCCAGAACCTGGTCCCTGCCTGCCAGTTCCCCGTGGCCGAGGGGCTGAAGGTGCGGACCAACTCTCCCCTGGTGCGGGAAGCCAGGCGGACGATGGTGGAGCTGTTGCTGGCGCGTCATCCGCACGATTGCCTGAGCTGCGTCCGGAGCGGCAACTGCGAATTGCAGGAACTGGCCCGGCAGGTGGGGGCTCGGGCCGGGCGCTTCGCCGGGCAACCGCCCTCGCTGGAAGTGGATGACTCCAGCCCGGCCCTGACCCGGGATCCCGGCAAGTGCATCCTGTGTGGCCGGTGCGTGCGCATGTGCTCGCTGCAGGGGGTGGGGGTCCTGGGATTTGCCTATCGGGGGCTGAGGACCATGGTTGGCCCCGCTTTCTCCCACAAACTGGCCGAAGTGTCCTGTGTGGCGTGCGGGCAGTGCGCCAGCGTCTGTCCCGTAGGCGGCATCACGGAGGGGGACGACACCGCCCGGGTATGGGAAGCCCTGGCGGACCCTGCTCGCCTGGTGGTGGTTCAGGTGGCCCCCGCGGTGCGTGCTTCGCTGGGGGAGGCACTTGGGCTACCACCGGGGATGCCGGTAACGGGGCGCCTGGTCACTGCCCTGCGCCGTCTTGGGTTCGGCCGGGTGTTCGACACCGAGTTCACCGCCGATCTCACCGTGGTCGAGGAGGCCAACGAGTTCCTGCACCGGCTGGCGGGAGGCGGTCCCCTGCCCATGTTCACGTCCTGCAGCCCGGCCTGGGTCAGGTTCTGTGAGCACTTCTTCCCGTCTTACCTGCCGCATGTCTCTAGCTGCAAGTCGCCCCAGCAGATGATGGGGGCCCTGATCAAGACTTACTTCGCCGAAGTGGAGCAGGTGGCTCCGGATTCCATCTTCTCGGTGGCGGTGATGCCATGCACCGCCAAGAAGATGGAGGCCGCCCGTCCCGAGATGGGTCGGGACGGCAGGCGGGACGTGGATGCCGTGCTCACCACCCGAGAGCTGGCTCGCATGATCCGGGAAGCCGGGCTCGACCTCGCCTCCCTCCCGGAGGATCGCTTCGACCCTCCGCTGGGTGCGGCCACCGGGGCGGCATCTATCTTCGGCGTGTCGGGCGGGGTGATGGAAGCTGCCCTGCGCACGGTGTACGAGTGGGTGACCGGGAGCGAACTGGGTACCCTGGAGTTCTCCGCCATCCGGGGCATGGAGGGCATGCGGGAAGCGACCATCCACCTGGACGGCCAGGCGGTGCGGGTGGCCGTCATACACGGGCTGGGGAACGCGGCCCGCTTCCTCCGCACCCTGGGAGGTGACGTCCGCCCCTACCACTTCGTGGAGGTAATGGCCTGCCCGGGTGGGTGTGTGGGCGGCGGTGGCCAGCCTTACGCGCACGAAGTGGACGTGAAACGGGCCCGCGCGACGATCCTGTACCGAGAGGACATCGGCAAGAGGCTGCGGGTCTCCCACCGCAACCCGGCCGTGCAGTGGCTGTACCGCCACTGGTTGGGCGAGGTCGGTGGCGAGAAAGCACACCGCCTCCTGCACACGTCGTACCGGTCCCGCGAGCCCTACTGAAAGGGACCGGGGACGGGGCTGCGCGATAGTACAAGCTACCTGACTAGCAGAGGGTACGGGAGATGATGCCGGATGTCCATGCAAGCTGTTGAGTGCATAGAAGATTCGGATCCCCGTTTCCGTCGCCTGGACGAGGTGATCGAGCGGTACGGGCGAGATCCCTCCGCCCTCATCCAGGTTCTCCACGAGGCCCAGAAGCTCTTCGGCTACCTGCCCGAATCGGTGCACGTGCGGATAGCCAGCAGGCTGGGAGTTCCCGTGAGCCACGTGTTCGGGGTCTCCACGTTTTACGCCCTGTTTGCTTTGCGCCCGGTGGGCCGGCACCGCATTCAGGTGTGCATGGGGACTGCCTGTTACGTCAAAGGGGGAGAACAGCTCCTTGCCGAACTGCAGGAGCGGCTGAAGGTAGGCATCGGGGAGACCACGGGCGACGGGCGTTTCCAGCTGGAGGCTGCCCGCTGCCTGGGGTGTTGCGGCCTTTCCCCCGTCATGACCGTGGACGGCGACGTTTACGCCCAGTGTAAACCTCGCCAGATCCCGGCCATACTGAAGAAATACGACTGACCTTTCTGCTCACGAACGTGCCTGTTCCGGCCGGGCCCACGCCCGGCCTTCTTCGCTTTCGGTCAGTATCTTCCCACTCCCCGCGCAACTGCCCCGTGTTTGTTGTTTCCCAGTGGTGAGCAGGATTTTTGGCGTAGGTGTAGAACCCTTCTTTCCGTTACCGCTGGCAAAGTACCCGGCTGGCGGGAGTGCACGGTGAGCTGCCAGGACCAAATTCATTAGGTTCGGGGAAGGGAGTAGGGCAACGTGCTGGGGGATGTCGTCAGGCAGTTGCGCAGGGCCAAAGGGCTCACCCTGCAGCAGGTTTCCGAGTTGACCGGGTTGAGCGCTGCCTTTATCTCGCAGGTTGAGAATAATCAGGCGAACCCCACGTTGTCTTCGTTGCGCAAAATCGCCAGTGCCGTAGGGACTTCGGTATTCGCGTTGTTGGCTCAGGGCGAGCTGGGGGAGGCGGCCTGTGTCCGCATACCACGCGACCACCGCAGGTCGTTCGTGGCCCCTGGATTCAACACCACCTTCGAGCTGGCCTCGGCGTCCCACCCCGGGGCGAAAATTCAGGCTGTGTGGGTGGAACTTGAACCGGGTATGGAGACGTGCGACGAGCCCATGTGTCATGGTCCGTGGGACGCCGAGGAGTGGGCACTGGTAATAGAGGGCGAGGTGGATCTTGAGGCTGGTACCGAAGGATGCCGGCTCCAGGCGGGCGATGCTGTCCACTTTCGTCCCGCAGTTCCCCACAAGTATCGCAACACGGGCAAGACGCGCGCGCGGTTCATATGTATCATGTGCCCGCCCACGTTCTAGCCGGTCGGGCGGCGGGAGGTGCGAGAGTTGCTGGATCTACTTATCAAGAACGCCAGGGTGGTTGATGGCTCTGGCAATCCGTGGTTTCGGGGTGAGGTGGGAGTGCGGGGAGGAAAGGTGGCGGTGGTTTCACGCCACTCGCTCGATGCCCCTGCGGCTCGCGCCATCGACGCCGCCGGTATGGTAGTTTGTCCCGGATTCATCGACCTGCACAGCCACTCCGATTACACCGTTTGGGTGCACAATCGGGCCGAGAGCGCATTGCGTATGGGCGTGACCACGGAGGCTGTGGGTCAGTGCGGGGGTACTGTACATACGTTCTCCGGCGAGGCGTTGCGCGACCGTATCCGGGATACCATGGCCTCTTTCTCACTGGTCCTCCCGGCCGAAGCCGAGGTGCGGTGGAACACTCTGGCCGAGTGGCGGTCGGCGCTCGAGTCCCGGGGCATAGGAATCAATCTCTGCCCCTTCATCGGCCACGGCACGGTGCGCGAATCCGTGCTGGGAACGGAGGGTAAGGGCGGGGAAAGAAGCGAGCCGGCTCCCGAGGAGATGGAGAGGATGAAAGCCCTGGTGCGGCAGGGAATGGAGGACGGGGCCTTCGGAATCTCAACCGGACTCCGCTATGCCCCGGGGCGGAATGCGTTTACGGAAGAAGTAGTCGAACTCGCCAGGGTGGTGGCGGAGTGCGGCGGAGTTTATACTTCGCACATCCGCAGCGAAGAAGAGTACCTGGTCTCCGCGGTTAGGGAGCTTGTCCGCATCAGCCGGGAGGCCCGCTTGCCGGCATGCGTGTCCCACCACAAGGCCATGCTACCCGAGAACTGGGGCAAGACGTTCGAAACTATTCGCGTCCTTGAGCGTGCTCGCGACGAGGGTGTGGACGTCATCTGCGACGTTTATCCGTGGACGCTGGCGCGTCAGGCCAACCTCGGAACCTGGTTCATGGGGCACATCCTGTCTCCCGACAGCGGCACTCCGGAGTCCGAGCAGTTGTTCCGGCGCCTGAAGGACGATGGCGAGTGGGGCAAGATCAGGGAAGCGGTCCGAGCGGGGCATGCAAAGGAGGTGCAGCTGAACGAGGAGCGTCGCCGGGTTCTTGCCAGGAAGGGAGTGATGGTGCCTGACATCTGGGACCCGGAGACGTTCGACTACATAGTGTGGTCCCCGGCGCATCCCGAACTGGAGGGGCTGAACTTCCGCGATGTGGGGCGGGTCCTGGGCTGCGACGATTACTGGGATGCCGTGCGAATGGTGTACCTCGAAGACGAGGGCTTTACCCAGGTAGCGGCGGGCGGCATGGCCGAGGAAGACATGCTGCATGTTCTGAGGTGGCCGTGGTCTTGCGTTTCGACGGACGGATTTGCGCTGGACAACTCTCCCGACCTTAGTCGCCCGCAATGCGGGGTGCACCCGCGGCAATATGGGACCTACCCGAAGGTGCTGGGCCGATACGTACGGGAAGCCAGATTTCTCCGGCTGGAGGAAGCCATCCGCAAGATGACGTCGTTGCCTGCACAGTTCCTGGGGTTGAGAGACCGGGGGCTGGTGCGGGAAGGGATGTGGGCTGACCTGGTGGTTTTCGATCCCGAGACGGTGGCCTGCGCTGCGACGCACCGTGAGCCCTCGAAGTATCCGATGGGAATCGCGTACGTCCTGGTGAACGGGCAACTTGTGATAGACCAGGGGCGGCACACGGGTATTCTGGCTGGGAAGGTTTTGTCCAGGTGAGGCCGGCGGCTATAGGGCTGCATTGTACGGGCATATGGCAGGAGGTGTAACATCGTGAGCAAACCTGTGGCGGTGCTGGGCGGAGGTAACGGGGGTCACTGCATGGCGGCTGACCTGGCCCTGGCGGGGTACCGGGTGAATTTTTACGAACTACCCGACTTCGCCGGTCGGGTTGAGAAGGTCCTGAGGACGGGGGAGATCAAGCTTACGGGGATCGGGAGGCAGGGGATTGCTCGGCTGCACACGGCTACGACCGACATGGCCGAGGCCCTGCGGGACGTGGAGCTTGTCAACGTGGTGGTCCCCGCATTTGGCCACGGGCGGTTTTTCCGGGAAATGTTGCCTCACCTGCGGGACGGGCAGTTGGTGGTGATGTGGGCGGCTGACTTCGGTTCTCTGGAGCTGCTGCACTTTCTCAGGCAGAATGCCCCCGACTTGCGGGTAGACATCGTGGAGACCAACACTTTACCCTACGGGACCCGGATGGTGGAACCGGGCTGGGTTCACCTTGCCCTGGTTGCTCCCCTTGTTACGGCGGCTGCCCTTCCGGCCATGAGAAACGCCTCGGTGATTCCGCAACTGCAAGGGTATTTCCCCATGGTGCAGCCGGCCCGGGACGTCCTCTCGTGTGCGTTCAGCAACCCCAACCCCATTGTCCATCCCCCCGGTTCTCTCCTCAACGTGGGTCGTATCCAATACAGTGGCGGCGACTTCTACATGTACCGGGAAGGGATAACCGAGGCGGTGGCCAGGGTCATCCGCCGGGTGTTCGACGAGGTGAAGAGGGTGGCGGACGCCTACGGGACGGAGGTGATCGAGTACGAGGACCGTGACTTCAACACCACGGGGAGCATCATGGCGGTGGCTTTCCAGGCGCCATTTAACACCCTCGGTGTAATCGCCCAGATCAAGGGACCCAGTTCCGTACACGACCGGTATATCACCGAGGACCTGCCCCAGGGTTTGGTTCCCATCTCCCAGCTTGCCCGCAAGGCGGGCGTGAGCACGCCGCTCATCGACGCCATCGTTTCGCTGGGCTCGGCTGTGTGCGATCGGGATTTCTGGTCGGAGGGAAGGACACTGGCGAAGCTGGGAATCGACGGCCTTTCCGCCGCTGAAATCCAGCGCCTGGTGCGGGAGGGACTCTGAGCAGGTGCGCGAGTGTGAGGATTTATGAAACATCGCCCTGGACAACCGCACGGGGAGGGAATGTAGCGATGACGGGTGATTGGGCGCCATTTGAGGCGTATGCTGAGCGCATGATGGCGGCGTATCAGGTACCCGGGATTGCAGTCGCGGTAGCACAGGACGGCAAGCAGGTTTTCGGCCGCGGGTTCGGGTGGCGCGACCGGGAACGCGAGTTGCCGGTTACTGAGAACACGGTTTTTGGCATTGGCTCGATCACCAAGTCGTTCACCGCCGTGGCGATTATGCAGCTGGAGGAGGAAGGCAAGCTTTCGGTGGAGGACCCCGTCGTCAAGTACCTCCCGGAGTTCCGGGTGGGTAAGGACGGGGCCGCGGGGAAGATCACGATCCACCACTTCCTGACGCATACCAGCGGGCTGCCTCCTCTGCCTTCCCTGTTCTTGTGCATGGCCCCCAGCATGCAGGGCGATCCCAGCGTAAAGGACTTCCCGCTCAGCGTGGGCGTTGACGGTAAGCAACCGATTTACACGTACGAGCAGCTGATGGACTTCATTGCCAGCCTGGACGTCCAACTGCTCGGCCCGCCCGGGGCATACTTCAGCTACTCCAACGATGCTTATGCCCTCCTGGGGGCGATTGTTGAGCGTGTGAGCGGGCAATCTTACGAGTCCTTCGTCACCGAACGCATCCTTGAACCGCTGGGGATGGAGCACACGACCTTTGATCTGAAGGTCATGGAGCAGTTTCCGGAAGTCACGGAGCTGTACGCTGCCCGGGAAAATAACGGCAAAGAGGAAGCGTATGCGGCACCCCAGTGGTGGGAGGCACCTGCCATGGTGGCAGCAGGCTTTCTGCGTTCCAACGTGGGTGACCTGCTGCGGTACATGGAGGTGTACCGCACGGGAGGCGTGGGAAACGGCCGACGCATCCTCTCGGCCGAAAGCGTGGCCCGGATGACAGCACCCCATGTCTGGTGTGAACCGGGGCTGTATTACGGCTATGGTCTGGTAATTCACCCCAACTACCACGGCGTATCTCTGGTCGAGCACGGGGGTGGCATCAAGGGGGTATCTGCGTACGTCAGTTGCGTTCCCGAAAAGGGTGTGACGGGGGCAGCTCTGGCCAACCTTGCGGGGGTTCCCTCGGGCCAGATCCTGCTTGGTGCGATGAATATCATCCTGGGCCTGCCGGTGGATACCCGCCGTTTCGACTACCCCGATTATGCGTGTCCCCCCGAGCGGCTGGAGCGGTATGCGGGTGAATACCGTTCGGGCGAGGGAGCTCAGATCAAGGTATCAGTCACGGACGGCACGCTCCAGGTCGAGATGCAGGGCAAGCGCATGCACGCGAGGCCCGTTGGCGTTGGCATGTTCGTGATTAAGCAGAAAGAAGAGGAATCGTTGCTGCGTTTTCTCTTCAACGCCCGCGGTGAGGTATATGCGGTTGCCTCCGGTTTTCGCATCATCCCACGGGTGGGGGGCCTCGCCAGAACGGCGTGAGGCGCGCGGCGAAGGTCTGTTGGACTTGTGACCTCCCGGGAATACATCGTCAGGCGTGGGCTGAGAGGAGGCAGGAGTTGTGTCTGCCACCAGGTTGCCAAAGTATGAGGATTTGTATGACATCAAAATGGTGTCGGATCCACAGATTGACCCTCAGGGCAACTGGGTAGTGTTTACGGTCACAGAGGTAGACAAGGAGTCAGATGGCTACCGTTCTTCGCTGTGGCTTGTCCCCACGCGGGGCGGGGAACCCCGCCGGCTCACCCACGTGGGCAAGGTTAACATGCAACCCCGGTGGTCGCCGCAGGGAGACAAGCTGGCCTTTATTTCCGATCGCGGGGGCGGCAATCAGGTTTGGGTGCTACCCTTTTCCGAGGGAGGGGAGGCGTACCCGGTCACTGCGGATCTCAGGGGGATTTCGTCTCCACCCGTGTGGCGCCCTGATGGGAAAGCCCTGGCAGTAGTCGCTCTGGGTCCGGCTCAGCCGGGAGAAGATCTGCCCGAGAGATCTGAAATCAAGACGTCGGACCGTTTGCTACACAAGTTCGACGGGACAGGAGTGTTCGGTCCAGGCAGGCAGCAGGTGTACGTGGTTCCCTCTTCAGGAGGAAAAGCAACTCAGGTAACTTGGGGAGATTGCGATCACGGCGTGCCCGCCTGGTCGCCCGACGGTCGCCGGCTGGCCCTGGCCGTCAGGCGTAGCGCTGATGCGGACCACACCGCCCTTAGCGATCTGTATCTGCTGGATGTCGGCTCGGGCGAATATCAACTCCTGCGTACGAATTTCTCCCGCTTCCTGCTTCCCAGCCCCGTGTGGTCGCCAGACGGAAGTAGGCTGCTAATGGTGGCCGCAGAGGGCAGGTCCTGGGGGAACCGCACTCCGGAAATATGGTTAGTCGAAGTGGAAAGCGGTCATGCCGAGAGCCTGACGCGCGAATTCGATCGACCGCCAGCCCCGGTCGATAGCGGGGACATCGTGACGGTGGATGCCCGTCCTCTGCCGCAGTGGAGCCCGCACGGAGACAGGGTCTTTACCCTCTTCGCTGAAAGGGGGCAGTGCGAGCTTTATTCCCTCGACTTGCGTACGAGGGATATTGAGCGGCTCTCCAAAGGTCATCGCAGGGTCCTCACGGCCTTTTCCATGGCTCGCGACGGATCCTTCGCTTACACCGTTACCGATCCTTCCCGGCCCAACGAGGTGTACTACCTCAGTCCCACCGGAGAGGAAAAGAGGCTTACCGACTTCAACGGGTTCTATTTCGGCGAGATGGCGTTGCGACCGGTAGAGTTGGTCACGTATCAAGGACCTGATGGCCTCCCGCTGGAAGGCTGGCTGATAACCCCCGGGGGACAGGGGCCTCACCCCCTGATCCTCAGCATCCACGGAGGGCCCCACGGGGCTTACGGGTTTGCCTACCATCACGGGTTCCAGTGCCTGGCGGCCCAGGGTTACGCCGTGCTCTACACCAACCCCCGCGGCAGCCAGTCATACGGGACTGCCTTCGCCCAAGGTTGCGTGCGGGATTGGGGTGGCAAGGATTTCGGTGACCTCATGGCTGGCGTGGATGAAGCGGTCAGGCGGGGGGTCGCCGATCCCGATCGGCTGGGAGTGTCGGGATATAGCTACGGCGGCTTCATGACCAACTGGATCATAACCCACAGTGCTCGATTCAAGGCTGCGGTCTCGGGCGGGTGCCTTAGCAACCTATTGAGCTTTTACGGCTCGTCCGACCTGGGGTATTTGTTCCTTCTGGATGAAATCGGAGGGCCTCCTTGGGAAACGGTAGAAGCCCTTCTCCAGCACTCTCCCCTGATGCACGTGGCCAACGTTACCACTCCCGTGCTCTTCCTGCACGGAGAAGCCGACGACCGTTGCCCCATTGAGCAGGCCGAGCAAATTTACGTGGCGCTCCGGCAACTGGGAAAGCAGGCGCAACTCGTGCGCTACCCCCAGAGTAGCCATCTGTTCATACTCACCGGCAAGCCGAGCTTCAGGATCGACTACTGGCGGCGCCTCACCGAATGGTTCGACCGGTATCTGAAGGACCGGAGCAGCTGAGACAACACGTAGCATGCCCGCGGTACACCGCAATGCCCTGTGCAACACCCGAGGAGGGAAGCCCTGGAAAGGGGGTGACGGCCGGGAAACTCTGGGTATTCACTACGGGTCAAGTTGGTTTGTGTGTGCGGGAAGGATGTCAGCTTCAGGAGGTGAGAAGATGAGACGGTGGCGGTACATGGCCATTACTTTAGTAGTGGTCCTGGTCGCGACGGTGCTGGTGGGTTGTCGGACGCGGTCAACCGGGGAGGGCGCGAAGGAGCCTGCCCAGGAGGTCAGGCGGGGCGGGACCGTGGTCATTGGCTACATGGAAGAACCCAACACGCTCGATCCCCACAAGACCGCAGCTGGTGCTGCCTATTTCGTGATGAGTCTTATATCCGATCCCGTCGTGCAAACCGATCCCCAAACCGGCGACTTCATCCCGCACCTGGCCAAGCGGTGGGAGGTATCCGGGGACGGGCTGGAGGTCACGTTGTACCTGCGCGATGACGTAAAGTTCCACTCAGGTGTTCCGTTCACCGCGCATGCCCTGAAAGCTACGTGGGACCGAGCCTTTGATCCCAAAACCAAGACCGTCGCAGCTTCGAAGATGCTCGGGCCGGTGAAGGAAATCATCGCCCTGGACGATTACACCCTCAAATTGCGTATGGAGAAGCCTTTTGGTCCCTTGTTCTACGGCTTGTCCCTGGGAGGGTATACGCACGCCATCGATCCCACCAACCTGGAGAAGTACGGTGAAGATTATGGCCGGCATCCGGCCAGCACCGGGCCGTACAAGTTCGAAGAATGGGTGACCGGTCAGTGGATCACGCTGGTGCGAAACGAGGACTACAAGTGGGCACCCAGTTTCGCCTCCAACCAGGGTCCCCCCTATCCCGAAAAGATCCAGATCAAATACATCCTCGAGGATGCCACCCGCGTGGCGGCCCTGGAGGCCGGCGAGGTCCATATTGCCCCCGTGCCCCCCATGGAAGTTGACCGGTTCACGAATAACCCGAACTTCAGCGTGTTCTCCTACCTTGCATCAGGAGTAAGTATGTCCCTGTGGTTTAATCAGAACAAGCCCCCTCTGAACGACGTGCGGGTCAGGCAGGCCCTCTCTTACGCGATCGACAAGCAGGCCATTATAGAGGGAGCCGCCGCTGGGCACGCCCGCCCGGCCCACGGTCCCCTGCCCCCTACCATATGGGGCTACTGGAAGGGCGTAGAGGATATCAGCTACAAATTCGACCCGGAGAAGTCCAAGGCGTTGCTGGAGGAAGCCGGCTGGAAGCTGGCCCCCGGGGACACGGTTCGAAAGAAGGAGGGTAAGCCCCTCAAGCTGAGCCTCTTCATCATGCCGGCGGATGCGTGGAGGCGCACGGCCGAGCTCCTGCAGGCACAGTTCCGTGATGTTGGGGTCCAGGTGGAGATCCAGAGCTACGAGTGGGGTGCGCTCATGCAGTACCTCGGCGAAGGGCGCCACCACATGAACCTGATGGGATACGGTTACGGTGACCCCGACATCCTGTACCTCGCCCTGCACTCCTCCCAGGCGGGTTCGGGAGTGAACTGGTGTTTCGTGCGCGACCCTGACATCGACGCTGCTGTTGCGGGTCAGAGGAACACCGTGCTCCCCGAAGAACGCCTCCGCTATGCGGCCGAGGCGCAGCGGTTGGTCGTGGAACGGGCCGTTTGGGCCCCCATATACATCTCCGAGAATTACGTGGCGGTGAATAAGAAGGTGCAGGGCTTCAAGCTGAACTTCCGGGGGACCTGGCTATTGCATGACATCTGGTTGAAGGACAACTGAACACATACCGGGAGGGATGCGGCCTCCGGGGGCGGGGGATGAGGATCCTCCGCCCCCGGCGGATGCAACCGCAGGGCAGGAGGATCACCTAAATGTCTACTTACCTTGCCAAGCGGGTTCTGGGAACCATTCCGGTGCTGGTGGGCGTGTCGATACTGGTGTTCTCTATGCTACATTTTGTGCCCGGGGACCCGGCACGCATCATGCTGGGCATGGAGGCGGGAGCAGAAGACGTGGCCCGGCTGCGAAAGCAGCTGGGTCTGGATGATCCGTTGGCAGTGCAGTACCTGAGGTTTGCTGGGGGGGCTCTGCGGGGTGACCTGGGACGTTCCCTGAAGAGCAATCGCCCGGTTGTGGAGGAAATAACGGCGCGGTTCCCTGCCACCTTGAAACTGGCATTCTGTAGCCTCAGCATAGCCGTCTCCGTCGGCGTCGTGGCTGGAGTGCTGGCAGCAAAGCACCATCAATCACTGCTGGATAACGCGGTCATGTTAGGGGCGATAGTGGGGGTCAGCGTCCCCGGTTTCTGGCTCGGACTGATGCTCATCTTCCTTTTTGCGGTCAATCTCCGCTGGTTCCCGGTCGCGGGAGCCGCGACTCTTCGGCACCTGGTGTTGCCGAGCCTTTCGTTGGGGCTGATGGCGTCCGCAGTTGTGGCGCGCATTACCCGTTCTTCGGTTCTGGAGGTCATGCGCCAGGACTACATCCGAACGGCACGTTCGAAGGGCCTATCGGAACGAATCGTCATGTACCGTCACGCGCTCAAGAACGCCCTGATACCCGTGGTCACCGTCGTGGGATTACAGTTCGGCGGCCTCCTCGGCGGCGCGGTGATTGTCGAGCAGGTGTTCGCCTGGCCTGGCCTGGGGACGTTAGCCGTCACTGCTTTACAGGCCCGAGACTTTCCTATGGTGCAGGGCATTGTTCTGTACATGGCGCTGGGATACGTGCTTGTGAACCTGATAGTGGACGTAATGTACAGCTATCTTGATCCACGCATCCGTTATCAGTGAGCTGGGAAGGTGGAACCTTGGCGGTGGTGGTTAAGAGAAAGGATATGCGTCGTGCCACGCCCGACTCGTTTTCGTTCCGGAAGTACGCCGTGCGCAGGTTCGTTCAGAACCGGGGCGCTGTGCTGGGCTTGTTGCTGTTTGTCTCCCTGATAGTCTCCGCCGTCCTGGCCCCCTGGATTGCCCCCTATGACCCATACGAAGTGAGTTCTAACCGTCTCGCTCGTCCCTCGCGGGAGCATCCCCTGGGAACAGATGCGCTGGGAAGGGATGTCCTGAGCCGGATCCTGTACGGAGGCCGGATTTCCCTGCAGGTGGGAGTGATAGCGGTAGGCATTGCGGCAGTAACTGGGACTGTGCTGGGCCTCATCGCCGGCTACTTTGAAGGTTGGCTGGACCATGTCATCATGCGCTTGATGGAAGTCATGTTAGCCTTTCCAGGTATACTCCTGGCAATGGCAATTATCGCCGTGCTTGGCTCCGGCCTGTTCAACGTTATGATCGCGGTGGGCATTGCCTCCGTTCCCTCCTACACCAGACTGGTGCGGGGAGTGACTCTGTCGGTTAAGCAGAACGAATATGTGCAGGCTGCTCGCGCGTTGGGTAGCGGGACCGGGCGCATCATGTTGCGCCACCTGGTGCCAAACATTGCTGCCCCCATCGTGGTTCTGTCCACCCTGGGGGTGGCGAGTGCCATCCTCACCTGTGCGGGGCTGAGTTTCATCGGGTTGGGCGCACCTCCTCCCACTGCGGAGTGGGGTGCCATGCTGGCTGCGGATCGGGTTTACCTGCGTCGTGCCTGGTGGGTGGTGGCTTTCCCGGGCCTGGCCATTACCATTTCAGTGCTAGCCATCAACCTGTTGGGTGACGGTCTGCGGGACGCGCTGGATCCTCGGCTCAAGTGAGACGCCTCGAGGGACTGGGACGAGGGTCCTCCCGCGTAATCTGTTCCGGGTGAGAGGGTGGTTGACCGGGAAAGCAAGAGGGAAGTGGCCACCGATCCGGGCAACGCCGCCCGCACCGGGTCCAAGAGGCGCTTCCGGGTGATTCTGCGCGTCATCCCCGACGGGGGTCACGCCCTGACGAGGGCCAGGGGCTTCATCATCGACCGGTTTCTGGGCGAAATACTGGCGGAGCTCGAGGGCGAGGGCGACGGGCGTTGCGGGCGGTGATATACGCGCGCGTCTCCACCGACGAGCAGGCGACCCGGGGCTACTCCTTGGAAGACCAGGTGGAACGGTGCACTGCCCACGCCCGGGAACTGGGGGCAATCCAGATCGAAATCTTCCGTGATGTGGAATCCGGGAGTGTCCTCACCCGGCCGGGACTGTTGGCCGCACGGGAACGGGTGGCGAGGGGCGGGGTGGAGCTTTTCGTGTGCTACGACCCGGACCGGCTGGCGCGCAATCTATCCCACCAGCTCCTGCTCACGGAGGAGATCGAGTCACGGGGGACACGGCTGGAATTCGTCAACTTCGCATGGAAGAACACCCCCGAGGGGAAGCTCTTTTACTCGCTGCGCGGCGCTATTGCCGAATACGAGAAAGAGAAAATCAGGGAACGGAGCGTGCGCGGCAAGTTGCGGAAGCTACGGGAGGGTCGGCTTACTCACGACCCGCGCACCTACGGTTACCGGTTTGATCGGGAGCGGGATACGCTGCTGGTGGTCCCCGAGGAGGCGACCGTGGTGCGCCGTATCTTTTCCTGGTACGCCGATGAAAACCTGGGTTGCGGCGCCATTGTATCGCGGCTCACTTCCCTCGGCATCCTCCCTCCCCGGGGGAGAAGCTGGCACCGGTCAACCGTGTCCCGTATCCTGCGTAACCCGGCGTACATCGGTTCCGCCTGCTTTCACCGGTACAACGCCGAGGGCGTGCACGCCACCAGGAGACTTCCCCCCGGCCAGAGGGTGCTCAGGAAGGAACGACCTCCGGAGGAGTGGGTTGAGGTCCCCGTTCCCGCCATAGTGGACCGGGAACTGTTCGAGCGCGCGCAGGAGAAACACCGGATGGCGAGACGCCTCTGGGCGGGGAAGTCGAGAACCCAGTATCTCCTGCGGGGCCTGGTGTGGTGCGGGGTATGCGGGGGCAGGATCAACGGCAACCTCATCACGTCTAAAGCTAAGAAGCGGAGGTATTATGTGTGCCGGGCCGGAACAGGCCGTACACAAGGAGGCAGGGCAGGGCCTGCTTGTACGCTGGGGTACGTCCCCGCCGACGACCTGGAACGGGCGGTCTGGTATGTGGTGCTCACCGCACTGTCCGACCCGGACGCCTACCGCCGTGATCTGCAGGAAAGGACCAGGGAGGCGTGCCTGTATTTGAACACGACCGTTGAGGGCATCCAGGAGCAGATCTCCCGGTGGGCAGAACGTCGTCGCCGCCTGCTCGAGTTGTACGAGAAGGGAGTGATCCACCTGGGGGAGGTCGAGGAGAGGCTTGCGCAGTTGGGACGTTTGGTGGCCGAGCTGACCCGGCGACGAGATGACCTCCTCAGGAATGGGCCCCCGGTGGTGGTTCCCACAGATCCGGCCAGGCTGGAGCACGTCGCGGCTAAACTGGTGGAGCGGTTGGGTCGCCTGGGTTTCGAGGAGCGTCAGACCCTGGTGCGCACGCTGGTTGCCGGGCTCACCGTTCTCCCTGACGCGGTGATCCTGCACGTGCGCTGGCCCGCCGGTGCGGCAGTCTCGGGGAAAGTTGCCTCGTGCGTATAGTTCCGGCACCTAAAAGGTGGGGGGCGGGGTTCTCCCTTTGTTGCGACCACGTGCGTGGTGGCGCCCAAGATCCCGTGCCCGCCCGGGTACCCGCCGCAGTTCCTGTTCCCGACTGTCGGAGTCGGCTAACCAGGACTATTACCCCCACCTGGCGTCATAGGGGGAGGGTGCATCCCTCCCCAATCTTTGTCTGGGGGATCGAAGTGAGATGACCAGGCAGAAAGACGGGCAACAACAAGGCCCCAGGCTGGGCCGTCAGCGTACGAGAACGTGTTCTGCCCCCAGCTGGCGGAGGGCGGTGGTTACCCCCGCCAGCCGTTCTCTTTCCAGGTCCGTGATCACGACCAACATGTGATTCAGCCACTGCCGTTCCACAGCGGGGAGATCGCCCCCGGGGCGGGCCGACTCCAGGGCATCCCCCGCCTGCGTGGCAGCACGCAGGGCCGGGTTCTCCTTTCCTGCCCGTCCGGCCACGATGCTCTGTTCCGGCTCGGCCAGAGCGGCCTGGGCATCCAGCCAGCTCTGGGGACCCACCATTTGCACCTTTTCGGAGGGGAGGCCCGCCTGCACCAGTTCCTGGCGGGCGAAGCGCGCCTTGTCTTCAGATGGGAAAGCTGCCACCACGGTGGCCATGCGCAAGCCTCCTTTCCGACCCCCGTGTATTTTCTCCCGGGGATGTGCAGGGGAATGAGCCCCCGGCCGTGGCGCAGGGCATCAATCTCCACGCAGGGGGATGGGGCCGTGACCGAAGTCGGTGAGGAGCATGTGGATACCGGTGCGCTCAAGGGGCGGCTTCCATGGACGGGCCAGTGTCCACAAGCGTGTGTCAGGAGCAGGACTTTCCGGCCAGGCGTCGAATACACACACCATCGGGCAGCTGGGCTGCCCAGTGTCTGTGCAGTCATGGGCGGGAGTCGAGCGATGTCGTTCCAGAAGGTCAGCCGGTATCGCTTGTACCAGGACGTGGTAGGACAGCTGGTCGAGCACATAAGGAGCGGCCGGATCCGGCCCGGTGAGCGTTTCCCTTCCGAACGGGAACTGGAGCGGCAGATGGGGGTGAGCCGGGGCATCCTGCGGGAAGCGTTCCGGGTGCTGGAGGTTCGGGGCATTATCGAATCCCGGCCCGGGGGCGGTAGGTTTCTCAGGCAGCTTGATGGCCAGAGCCTGTTCGATCTGGAGGCGGGCTTCGTCAGGCTGGAAAAGGCAGTTTTGCTGGACATTTGCGAGGCTAGACAGATCATCGAGGTTAGGGCGGCCCAGCTGGCGGCGGAACGGGGCAAGGATGAGGAAATCAGCCACATCGGGAGGGTAATCAACGACTTCTTCAGTACGCAGTTCGATTTGGGAGAGCAGATGGACCGCGACCTGGACTTTCACGTGGCCGTGGCGCGTTCTACCGGGAATCTGGTGATATGGGAGCTGGTGCGGGTGCTGGTCGGGATCCTGCGGGAACACCGGCAGCAGATGCACCTGCCACGCGAAGAATGGGCCACGATGTGCCGCCAGCACTGCCACATCTACGAGGCAATCAGAGGCCGCGACGGCCCGGAAGCAGCCCGGCGCATGGCGGAACACCTGGATCGGTTGCGGAAAGCGTTACAGGAATCATAGCCGGGAGGCGGTAGCGGTGCGGATCAGGGAGCATCCCATCCTGACTTTCCCTGCGCGCAGGAAGGTGACGTTTTTCTTCGAGGGCCGTCCCCTGGAAGGGTATGAGGGGGAACCGATTGCTGCGGCGCTACACGCGGCCGGAATCCGGGTATTGCGCGAGAGCCCGGTGCTGGGCCGGCCGCGGGGGTTCTTCTGTGCGGTGGGCAACTGTTCCTCGTGCCTGATGGTGGTGGATGGGGTGCCCAACGTGCGGGTGTGTGTGGAGAAATTACGGGAAGGAATGCGGGTGGAGCGTCAGGCGGGGAAGGGTAACCTGCTCGCTGCCGTGGGTGGGGGCCGGGCTTCCGGGCTGGACTCTGGCGCGGCGCTGCACGGGTGTGGGGGTGAGGAGGGTGCTTAACCCCCAGGTGATGGTGGTGGGTGCGGGGCCGGCGGGGATGTCGGCGGCCTTGGCGGCGGCGGAATGGGGAGCCCGGGTTCTTCTGGTGGATTTGTTCTCGGAGCCGGGTGGGCAGCTGGTGAAGCAGACCCACAAGTTCTTTGGGTCCCGGGGGCAGTATGCGGGCACGCGGGGGATCGAGATTGCCCGCCTGCTGGGGGAGAAGGTGCGGTCTCATCCCGGCATAGATCTGTTGCTGGACACCCAGGTGCTGGGGTACTACCCCGACGGGGTGCTCACCATGGAGCGATCGTTCAACGGGGAATCGGAGTACCTGAAGGCGCGTCCGCGCCGGCTGGTGGTGTGCACGGGTGCGCAGGAGAGGCCGCTTGCTTTTCCCGGCAATGACCTGCCCGGGGTGTACGGGGCGGGGGCGGTGCAGACGCTGATGAACGTGCATGGGGTGAAGCCGGGGCGGCGGGCGGTGATGGTGGGTGCGGGCAACATTGGTCTCATCATCTCGTATCAGCTTCGCCAGGCGGGCGTGGAGGTAGCCGCGGTGGTGGAAGCTGCTCCCACGATCGGGGGGTATGCCGTGCATGCCTCCAAGATCCGCCGGCTGGGGATACCCATCCTGACGTCGCATTCGGTGAAGGAGGCCCGTGGTGAGCGGGAGCTGGAGGGTGTGACGGTGTGGAGGCTGGACGAGAGGTGGCAGGGTATCCCGGGTACCGAGTGTGACTTCGAGGCGGACGTGCTGTGCCTGGCGGTGGGTTTGTCGCCCCTGACGGAGCTTCTGTGGCAGGCGGGGTGCCGCATGGTGTACGTGCCCGAGCTGGGTGGTCATGTTCCCTGGCGTGATGAGCACCAGCAGACGTCGGTGCCGGGGATATTTGTGGCTGGTGATGCCTCCGGGGTGGAGGAGGCGTCGTCGGCCATGGTGTCGGGGCGGATTGCGGGGCTGGCGGCGGCGGCTTCGCTGGGGTTGTGCCCGTGCTACCGGGAACTGGCCCGGGAGGCACATGCCCAGCTTGAGGTGCTGCGGGCGGGTCCTCCGGGGGAGAAGATTCGCCGGGGTCTTGCGCGTCTGGGGGAGGTGGCGCGGGCATGCTGAGGCAGACGGGGGTGCCCGCGGTGGAAGACCTGGCGCGGGTGATGCCTCCTGAGGAGGTGAGGCGCCGGGGGCCGGTGGCGATATTCGAGTGTTTTGAGCGGATCCCGTGTGATCCGTGTTACTGGGCGTGCAAGCGGGGTGCGGTGAGGCCGTTTAAGGACATCAATGATCTTCCCGGTGTTGATTGGGAGAGGTGCAATGGGTGCGGTCTGTGTGTGGCTGCCTGTCCGGGGCTGGCCGTATTCGTGGTGCACGAGGGGTACACGGATAGCACGTCGCTGATCAAGTTGCCCTATGAGTTCCTCCCCCTGCCCGAGGTGGGGCAGGTGGTGGAAGCCCTGGACCGCGAGGGGAATTGCGTTGGTGAGGCGCGGGTGGTGAAGGTGCAGAGGTCGCGGGAGAAGGTGGGCACCCCGGTGCTGTGGATCGAGGTGGAGAGGGACCTGGCCCATGTAGTAAGGAACATTGCCGTGGCCGGGGGTGGGCAAGGTGAGTGACCGGGATCAGGACGTGGTGATCTGCCGCTGTGAGGATGTCACGTTGGCCGAGATCAGGCGTCTGGTTGCCGAGGGTGCCTGTACTCTGGATGAGATAAAGAGGCTGACGCGGGCGGGGATGGGTTTGTGTCAGGGGCGTACGTGCCGGCACCTGATCCTGCAGGAGGTGTCGCGGCTGACCGGGGTGCCGGTGGAGGAGCTGGTGCTGCCCACCTTCCGTCCTCCCACCCGTCCTGTGAAGCTGGGTGTTATCGCGCGCGCGGCGGCTGCCCATGAGGCCGGCGCCGGGGTGGCTGCCCAGCACGCTGTCGGCGAGGTGCCTGCCTGCCAGGCTCCGGCAGGGGATGGTGGCCATGGTTAAGACGGCGGATGCGGTGGTGGTGGGTGGGGGGATCCAGGGGGTATCGGTGGCCTACCAGTTAGCGCTGCGGGGCCTGAAGCCGCTTCTGGTGGAGAAGGGGTACCTGGCCTCCGGGTCCACGGGCCGGTGTGCGGCGGGTGTGCGGCAGCAGTGGGGTACGGAGATGAACATCCGGCTGGCCCGGGCCAGCATCAAGATGTTCGAGCGGCTTGAGGAGGAGCTGGGTTACGCGCGGGGGATAGAGTTCAAGCAGCGAGGGTATTTGATTCTGGCGTACCAGGAGAGGCAGTGGGAGCAGTTTTTGCGGAACGTGGCCCTGCAGCGTTCGCTGGGTGTTCCCGTGGAGGTGCTTACGCCCGAGGGGGCGCGGGAGATAGTACCCTACCTGAACCCTGAGGGGGTGGTGGGTGCCACTTTCTGTCCGGAGGATGGGCATATCAATCCCTTCCGGGCGGTGGAGGCGTATGCGCAGGGGGCCTGCCGGCTGGGGGCAGAGATTTGGACTTTCACGCGGGTGACGGGGGTCAGGGTGGAAGGTGGGCGGGTGGTGGGGGTGTGCACCACCCGGGGAGAGGTTTCCACTCCGGTGGTGGTGAACACCGCCGGTCCCTGGTCGGACGAGGTGGCGGAGATGGCGGGTCTTGACATCCCCACCTATGCTCAGCGGCATCAGATTCTGGTCACTGAGCCGGTGGGGCCAATGCAGGGTCCGATGGTGATTTCCTTCTTCCACGGGCTGTACTGCCAGCAGACGCCGCACGGGAGCTTCATCATGGGGCTGGGGGATCCCCACGAGCCCCGCAACCTGGACTGCGGGGCCACCTGGCGTTTTCTGGAGGAGATGGCTGGTATCGTTGTGCGCATCCTGCCGCCTCTGGCCCATCTGCGGGTAGTGCGGCAGTGGGCGGGTTCTTACGACATGACGCCCGATGCCCAGCCCATTGTGGGGCCGGCTCCCGAACTGGAGGGCTACTACTATTCGGTGGGGTTCTCCGGGCACGGCTTTATGCTGGCTCCCATGACGGGGAAGCTGCTGGCGCAGATCATCGTGGGCGAAGAGCCGGACATCCCTGTCGACCGGCTGGGTCCGGATCGCTTCGCACGCGGTGAGTTGATCCTTGAACCCGCGGTGGTGTGAAGGAGCCCCCGCCGCAGGACGGGCGTGACCCCTGAGGCGGGAGGGAGCCGGGCAGGGCGGAGCGCGGGGTGGGAGCGTGGCAGACCTGATCGAGCGCACAGCCGACGCGGTCATAGTGGGGGGCGGGGTGCACGGGTGTGCGGTTGCCTACCACCTCTGCCGCCGTGGGCTCAAGGTTTCTCTGTTCGAACGGGGATACCTGGCCAGCGGCGCCACCGGGCGTTCTGCGGCGGGGGTCCGCCACCAGTTCGGCACCGAGATAAACTGCCGCCTGGCCATCTGGAACATTCGTCTCCTGGAGCACCTGGGGGAGGAACTCGACTACCCGTACGACCTGGAATTCACCCAGGGAGGGTACCTCCTGCTGGCGTACACACCCGGCCAACTGGAGCAGTTTGCCCGGAATGTGACCCTGCAGCGCAGCCTGGGCATTCCGTCAACCATCCTGTCTCCCGAGGAAGTGGCCCGGGTCGCACCTGGTCTCAACCTGGACGGGGTTCTGGGAGCCAGTTTCTGCGCGCGGGACGGTCACGTCAACCCCTTCCACCTCACCTGGTCGTACGCCCGGGCGGCCCGGCGCCTTGGTGCCCGCATTCACTGTTTTTGCCCGGTACATGCCGTGCTCGCCGGTGACTCGCGGGTGCGCGGCGTGCTTACCGGTGCCGGACGGGTGGAGGCCCCGGTGGTGGTGATATGTGCGGGGGCGGAAGGAGCGGAACTGGCCCGCGCTCTGGGGCTAGATGTCCCTGTGTATGGTGAGCGGCACCAGATCCTGGTCACTGAGCCCGTGGCCCACTTCCTCGATCCCATGGTGCTCTGTTTCGAGGACGGCAGTTACTTCAAGCAGACCCCTCACGGCAGCCTGCTCATGGGTATCGGAAGCCCCTTCGAGCCCAAAGGGTACGGGCAGGGGTCCAGCTGGCACTTTATGGAGGAGATGGCGTCGCGCATCGTGCGCCACGTTCCTGCCCTGGCCGGCGTGCGGGTGGTGCGGCAATGGGCCGGCCTCTATGATATCACTCCGGATTCCCAAGCCATCGTGGGGCCTGCCCCCCTGGAAGGGTTGTGGCTGGACCTGGGCTGGAGCGGCCACGGTCTGCAATTTGCCCCCAGTATCGGCCTCATCCTGAGCCAGCTCATCGTGGGAGAGCCTCCCTTGGTGGATGTCAGCCCGTTCCGCCTGGGGCGTTTTGCCACCGGCGAACTGGTACCGGAACCGGCCTGTGTGTGATGCAAGAGGAAGGAGGCGAGAGCGACCCATATTCCGGTGACTCGTAGCGGCCCCAGAGGCCAGGTCAAAGGCGGTTAGAGTCAAGCTCACCATCAGCCAGGAGGAGAGAACGATGAGAAAAATAATGGTGTGTGTGGTTGTCCTGGGTCTATTGCTCTCCGTATCCGCTGCCTGCGCCCAGCAACCCAAGGCCAAGCCTACGATCAAAATCGGTTACTTGGCGCCTCTAACGGGTGATTGGGCGTTCGAAGGCCAGGAGGGCATAAAGAAGCCACTCGAAATGCTGGTCGAGCAGGTGAACAAGCAAGGCGGGTTGTTGGGAGGCAGGCAGATCGAGCTTATCTCCGCCGACGATCAGAGTGATGCCAAGCAGGCTGCTCTAGCTGCCCAAAAGCTCATAACAGCCGGTGCGAAAATCGTTATCGGGTCTTACGCTTCCACGTGTACCGAACCGGCTTCGCAGCTGTTCAACGACGCAGGGATCCTGCACATCACGCCGATATCCACGGCTACACGGCTAACGGAAAAAGGCTACAAACGATTCTTCCGTACCTGCGTTACGGACGACAAGCAGGGGCTGTTTGCTGCTGAGTTCATTTCCAAGACGCTGGGCAAGAAGCGGGTAGCCATCATACACGACAACACCACGTACGCCAAAGGCCTTGCTGATTGGAGCAAGAAGTACATGGAAGACGCCGGGCTGGAAGTGGTGTTCTTCGATGCAATTACTCCCAAAGAAAAGGACTACACGGCTGTTCTTACGAGGCTCAAGGCCGCTAAGCCCGAGGTCTGGTACTTTACCGGCTATTACCCAGAAGCTGCTCTACTGGTCAGACAGGCCGCAGACGTGGGTTTGGATGCGCAGATGATGGTGGGCAATGCAGTTAACAACCCCGAGTTCGTGAAGATGGCGGGAATTGAGTTTGCCAAGCGTGTGATCATCACTACCGAGCCGATGCCGAAGGACCTCCCATGGCCGGAGGCCAGGAAGTTCCTGGAAGATTACAAGGCTCGGTATGGCGAATATCCGCGCAGCGTCTGGGCGCCTTTCACCGCAGATGCTTTCCGCGTAATCGTGGAGGCGATCAACCGCACGAACTCGGACGACCCAGCCAAACTTGCTGAGTACCTGCATAATGAGCTTAAGGATTTCCCTGGCATCAGCGGACTGATACCAGGCTTCGATGAAAAGGGCGACCGTAAGGGCACCATCCACATGGCGTATACCGTTAATGACCAGGGCGAGTTCGTGCTGTGGAAGTAGCCGTGGGGGGGAGGGGCGGTCGAGTACCGCCCTTTCCCCTGTCGATCCTGAAGGGGTAGGGTGGTTCGAGCCATGGCGTGCTGCTTCGAGGTGGTTGACACCCACACGCAGGGGGAACCCACGCGGGTTGTGGTGAGAGGTGTCGAAGATGTGCCCGGCTCCACCATGCGAGAGAAGAAACAGTATCTGGCTGAACACCTGGACCACATCAGGCAGTTGCTGATGTTTGAGCCACGAGGGCACATCGATATGTTCGGAGCGATCATTCTCCCGCCGACCTCCCCGAAAGCCCACCTGGGCGTGATCTTCGCGGAGGGTGCAGGGTACCTGGACATGTGCGGACACGGTACCATGGGAGTCGTCCGGGTTGCCATTGAGTTAAAGCTTGTTCCTGTCCAAGAACCACACACGACGATTGTTCTTGATACCCCTGCGGGGCTCGTTACGACCCATGCACAGGTGAAGGATGGTAAGGTCTCCGCGATCACCGTCGCAAATGTTCCCTCCTTTGTACGGTACCCCAACGTTCGTGTTCGGCTCCCCGATGGGCGCACTGTAGACGCAGCCGTGGCTTACGGTGGAAACTTCTTCGTCCTTGTGCGGGCCAGGGACGTTGGGCTGAACATCGAACGGGGCAACGTGCAGCAATTCAGGCAGATGGGGGAACTGATCAGGCGAGCGGTGTCAGATGCGGTTGATATAACTCACCCGGATGCGCCGTCGGTTAGGCACACGCCCTTGGTTGAGTTTTACGAAGAAGCCGATTCCGTGACCGGTCGACCTGCGCGGAACGTGGTGTTCTTCGGGGCTGGCCAGATCGACAGGTCGCCGTGCGGAACAGGCACCTGTGCTAAGATGGCGTGGATGTACGCCCGGGGGGAGTTACGGCTGAATGAGGACTTTGTGCATGAGTCTATCCTGGGAACTAGATTCGTCGGGCGTGTCATAGGCGAAACGACCGTGGGGTCCTATCGTGCGGTGATCCCGCAGGTAAGTGGCAACGCCTTTATAACCGGCTACAATCGGCTGGTCTTGGAGGAGGACGATCCGTTTCCCCACGGGTTCCTGCTTTGAAGCTCCCAGGTGTTGCTGGCTGGGACGCCAGGGGGCTCACTGGGCCTTGTTAGGTGGAGGTAGGCGAGGCGCATGGAGCAAATCGTTCAGCAGGTGTTAAATGGGCTCACGGTGGGGTCGGGTTACGCCCTGGTTGCCCTGGGCTACACGATGGTATACGGGGTCCTGAAGTTCATCAACTTTGCTCACGGAGACCTGTTCATGTTGGGCACGTACGTCGGCCTCAGCGTGGCCCTTGTTTGTCTGGGCGGCGGCTTGTCGAATCAATGGCTCGTTCTCTTACTGGTATTCGTCGCAGCCATGAGTCTGGTCGGCCTCGTCGGGGTATCCATAGAGCGCGTTGCGTACCGTCCTCTCCGCAGGTCGGGCAGGCTGGCCCCGGTCGTGTCTGCCCTAGGATGCGCGGTTGTATTGCAGAACGCGGTTATGCTGGCTTCCGGTGCTCGCTACCAGGTGTTCCCGGAAGGGCTGGTGCCAAGCGCGGCATGGAGGGTGGCAGGCATGACCGTCCCCTTGCTGAGAGTAAGTGTGCTGATCCTCTCTTTGATCTTCATGGGACTCTTGTACCTGTTCATCCATCGCACTACTGTGGGGGCGGCCATCCGCGCCACTGCGCTGGATCACGATACTGCCCGGCTCATGGGCATCAATGTGGACCGCATCATAATGCTGGTGTTCCTGATCGGCCCTGCCTTGGGCGCGGCAGCAGGCATTATGATCGGGCTCTACTACCGGCAAGTATACTTTACCATGGGCTGGAGCTATGGTCTGAAGGCTTTCACCGCGGCCGTCTTGGGAGGGATTGGCAACATCCCCGGGGCTATGGTAGGTGGCATAATCCTCGGCTTGTTGGAGACCCTTGGTGCAGCATACATCTCGGCGGCTTGGAAGGATGCCTTCGCCTTTCTCCTGCTCATCAGTATCTTGATCTTGCGCCCCACCGGCCTCTTGGGCGAGCGGGTAGCGGAAAAGCTTTAGGGGGCGGCAGAGATGGTGAGCAAGATACCCCGCAGAGCTTGGGTCAGTGTTCTGGTAGCAGGTCTCGTTGCTTGCCCATGGCTGGTAAGTGACTATTGGGTAGATGTAATGAACTTCTGCGGCATCTACATCTTGCTGGGCCTGAGTTTGAACGTCATCGTCGGGTACGCGGGACTGTTCAATCTGGGGCATGCGGCATTCTATGCGGTAGGTGCGTACACCACAGCTATTCTTTCTACCCGCCTGGGCATACCATCGCTGCTACTCCTGCCTGTGTCCGCGCTGGCAGCTGCCGCCTTCGCGTATATCATCTCCCGTCCCATTATCCACCTCCGGGGCGACTACCTGTGCGTAGTGACCATCGGGTTCGGCGAGATCGTGCGCATTGCCCTGCTCAACAATCCATGGGGCCTCACGGGCGGAGTCAACGGCGTGTTTGGTATCCCGCGACCCAGCCTGGGATTCTTCACCATACGGACGGTGGACCAGTACTACTACTTCATCCTGCTGTTCATCGTGCTGTTCGTGTGGGCCATGAGGCGCTTGGAGAGGTCCCGCGTGGGCAGAGCATGGACGTGCATAAGGGAGGACGAAACGGCAGCCGAGGCCATGGGGATGGATACCGCATCGCTGAAGCTGCTTGCGTTCGTGCTGGGGGCGGCGGGGGCGGGAATCGCCGGCAACATCTATGCATCCAAGATGACCCTGATTGCCCCCGAGAGCTTTAACTTCTGGGAGTCGTGCGTCATGTTTTGCATCGTGGTACTGGGCGGAACTGGTTCCATCCCAGGGGTAATTGTAGCCTCCTTGGGCATGACCGCCCTGCCCGAACTGTTCCGGGAATTTGCCCGGGCGCGCATGCTCGTCTTCGGCCTGGCCATGGTGCTCATGATGATCTTCCGCCCCCAGGGGTTGTGGCCCAGCGCCCACTGGCGCCGGCAGGTCCAGCGAGAGGGGGACCTGGCCGGGACTCCAACGGCGGCTACAGGTCCCGGCTAGCGGGCTTTCGCCCGATGCTTGCTGGTGAGTGCTCTGGCGGTGGGGGCTGGGTGCCGCATCCTGGGCCAGTTTCGCAAGGAGCAGGTGGTGACCCTTGCTGGAAGTGAAGTCCCTGACAAAGCGGTTCGGTGGACTGGTGGCGGTCAACCGGGTGGAGTTCGAGTTACGTCCGGGCGAGATCCTGGGCATGATAGGGCCCAACGGGGCCGGCAAGACCACGGTTTTCAACATGATCACGGGGATTTACCGGCCTGACGAAGGGAGCATCCGCCTTGAGGGCCGGGAACTGGTGGGGCTGCGCCCCCACGACATCACCGCCCTGGGGATCGCGCGGACCTTCCAGACCATCAGGCTTTTTCCTAACCTGACTGTCATGGAAAACGTGATGGCGGGCCAGTACTGTCGCACGCGGGCGGGGATATGGGACGCCCTGGTGCTCAGCCGGCGCCACCGTCAGGAAGAAGCGGCTATCCTGGAGGAAGCGGAGAGGCGACTGGCCTTCATGGGCCTTTCCCACCTGGCGGAGGAACTCGCCCGCAACCTCCCCTATGGTTTGCAGCGCCGGCTGGAGATCGCCCGTGCCCTGGCCACGCGGCCCAAGCTCCTGGTCCTGGACGAACCCGCGGGGGGATTAAACGACCAGGAGACTAGAGAGTTGATGGACTGGGTGGTCCAGATCCGGGACAGTGGGATCACCGTTTTCCTGATCGAGCACGACATGACGGTGGTAATGGGGATCTGCGACCGCATCATCGTGCTGGATAACGGCGAAAAGATCGCCGAAGGCACACCCGCAGAGGTACAGTCCAACCCGCGGGTGATCGAAGCATATCTGGGGAAGGAAGAAGAGGGGTTCCATGGTTGACCAAGGCATCCTGGAAGTGCAAGACCTGCACGTCTATTACGGTCACGTCCATGCCCTCAAGGGCGTTACGTTTCAGGTCTACCCGGGAGAAATCGTGGCCCTGCTTGGAGCCAACGGGGCGGGCAAGTCCACCACCCTGCGGGCAATTTCCGGGTTGGTCCGTCCCCGCCAGGGGGATGTGCGGTGGCAGGGCCAGTCTCTGCGTAACGTCCCTGCTCATGCCATCGTGGCCAGAGGGGTTTCCCACGCCCCCGAGGGGCGCAGAGTGTTCAGTACCCTTACCGTGGAGGAGAACCTGAACCTGGGCGCGTACAGCAGGCGCGGGGATCGAGAGGGTGTAGCCCGCAGCAAGGAGCGTGTCTTTACCCTCTTCCCCCGGCTGGCCGAGCGCCGCCACCAGCTAGCCGGCACGCTCTCGGGAGGAGAACAGCAGATGCTGGCGATCGGCCGGGCCCTGATGTCCTCGCCCCGTCTTCTCCTCCTGGACGAGCCCTCCCTGGGACTGGCCCCTCTGCTGGTGCGTGCCATCTTTCAGACCATCCGGGAGATAAACGAGCAGGGGGTCACCATCCTGCTGGTGGAACAGAACGTGCGGGCGGCCTTGCGTCTGGCTCACCGCGCCTACGTTCTGGAAACGGGTAGGCTGGCCCTGGCGGGTACGGCGGAGGAATTGCGCCAGGATCCCCGCGTGCGCAAGGCCTACCTGGGCGAGAAATAGCTGGCCCGAGACCTGCCCGGGGTGGGAACGCGGTCTCGGGGAAAACGCCCGGTCCCGCCGGGCAAGGAGGTGCTCGCTGTGCCCGGGGATTTGCTCATACTCACGGCGGACGACGTCAGGCGGGCTCTGCCCATGGAGCGGGCCATTTCGGCGTGTGAGGAAGCCTATGGAGCCTACTCCTCAGGCCAGGCCCTGGTTCCCCTGCGCACCCAGATTCCCGTGCCCGAATTCGAAGGGGTCAGCGTTTTCATGCCCGGTCACGTTTCCGGCGCGGGGGCGACCGGTCTCAAGGTGGTCTCCGTGTACCCGCGCAACCCGGAACACGGGCTGCCCACGATCATGGGGATGGTGGTCCTGCTCGATGCTTCCACAGGTACCCCCCTGGCCCTGCTGGAAGGTGGGTACCTTACCGCCCTGCGCACGGGAGCGGCAGCGGGGGTGGCAGCCCGGTACCTTGCCCCCGCCGGTGCCCGGGTGGCAGCGCTGTTTGGGGCCGGGGTCCAGGGCCGCACCCAGGTGCTGGCGCTGGCGGCCGTGCGACCCATCGAGGAGGTGCGGGTGTTCGATCCCGTGCCCGGACGCGCCCAGGCGCTGGCCCGCGACCTGGCCGGCGAGCTCCCCGCGGTAAGGTGGGTGTTTCCCTCCCACCCCCGGGAGGCAGTGGCGGGAGCGCAGGTGGTGCTCGCTGCTACCACTTCCTCGCGGCCGGTATTTCCCGGCGATGCTCTCGCCCCGGGTACCCACGTCACTGCCATCGGGGCATTTACCCCCAGCATGCAGGAGATAGATGAAACTACTATCTTGCGCGCCAGCAAACTGGTGGTGGATTCCCGGGAGGCGGTGCTGGCCGAGGCCGGGGACATCATCATTCCCCTCCGGGAGGGGAAGATCACCCGTGATCACATCTTCGCAGAAATAGGCGAGATAGTGCTCGGCCGTAAACCCGGCCGCCAGGCCGCCGACGAGACCACCGTGTACAAGGCGGTGGGTCTGGCGGTGCTCGATGTGGCGGCCGCGGCCGCCGCCTACCGGGGCGCCCGGGAACTGGGCCTGGGCACCAGAGTGCGGCTGCTCTGACCGCATCCCGGCGCTTCCCACGTCCACTCAATTGCAGGCTGTGCTTTGTAACTCAGGTCAGCCGCCCTCGTCCGCGGCGCGAAGACGCCCCCCTGGGGAAAAGTATGGGCGAGAGGTGATCGCCCGTGGGCGTGGGCAAAACGCGCCCAGTGTTCGCTGTGCTGGGGGGAGGCAACGGGGGGCTGGCCGCTGCCGCCGACCTCGCGCTGAAGGGGTTTGAGGTCAGGCTGTTTGAACTTCCCGAGTTCGCCCACACTGTAGCACCGGTGTCGGAAGCGGGAGGAATCCAGTGCGAGGTGCTCCCCAGCACCGGGCTGAGGGAGGGATTTGCCCGCCTGGCTGCCGTCACCACGGACATCGGGGCGGCGGCCAGGGGGGCCGACGTGGTACTGGTCATCGTGCCCTCCTTTGCCCACCGCCGCTTTGCGGAAATGTGTGGTTCCGTGCTGGAACCCGGCCAGGTGGTGCTGGTCGCGCCCGGGAACTTCGGTGGGGCGCTGGAGTTTGCGCTCACCTGGAAGAGACAGGGGATGAACCCGGGCGGGGTGGTGCTGGCCGAGGCGGAGTCCCTCATTTACGCCTGCCGCAAGAAGGGACCCACCACCATCTGGATTCGGGGATACAAGCGGTCCTTGCGCGTAGCAGCCCTCCCCGCCACCCGCACGGATCGAGTTCTGGCGACCCTCAAAGAAGCATATCCCACCCTGGAGGCAGCCCAGAATGTCTTGGAAACCAGCCTGAGTAATCCCAACGCCCCCACCCACCTTCCCGTGATGATTCTCAACGCCGCGCGCATTGAACGGACGCAGGGCGATTTCCTCTTCTACAAAGAGGGGATGAGTCCGGCAGTGGGACGGGTAATCGAGGCGATAGATGCCGAGCGCCTGGCGGTGGGCAGGGCCCTGGGCCTGCGAAGGATGCGCTCCCTGTACGAGCAGGACATGTCCTGGTATGCCCACCAGGGTACCTTTGGACAGAACATTTACGAGACCAACGTAAACAATCCCATATACAGTTGGAGCCGGGCGCCCGAGTCCTTCGAGCACCGCTACGTCACGGAAGACGTCCCTTACGGTCTTGTGCCCCTCGAGGACCTGGGGGCAACGCTGGGGATCCCGACCGCCACCACCACGGCCGTCATCCACCTGGCGGGGGTGATTGCTGACCGGGACCTGCGCGAAGGTGCCCGCACCCTGCAGGCGCTGGGCCTCGGTGACGTTCCCCTCACACGCCTGATAGAGATGGTCGAGGAGACGGGCGTGGCATGAGGTACTTCGTCACCGGTGGGACGGTGGTTACCGGGGACGGGCGTACTGTGCTGGAAGAAGCCGCCGTGGTGGTGGAGGGGACGCTCATCGCGGATGTGCTCCCCGGTTCCCCTGCGGATAACCCCACAGCCCCCGATCCTTCGGGGGGTGCGACAGGTCCCTCCGGTTCGGCCTCCACTGCCTGCGCGGGAGAGGTCATCGATGCCCGCGGGTGTTACGTGGTCCCCGGTCTCATCAACCATCACGCCCACGGCTGCGCTCTGGGCCCCCTTTTTGCCAGCGGGGCCGAGCCCCTTTCCGGGGAGGAAGTACGACAGAACCTGCTCAGGCATCTGGAGGCCGGCACCACCACCATACTGAACGTGGACGGGTTCGCCCTGCCCGAGGAGGTGGAAGCCGCTCGTCGATACCATCCCCTGAACCTGAAGACGGCCAGTTCCCACACCCCGCTCAACCTCAAGGCGGCGGCGCTGGCGGATGGTAAGGGGCTTTCCCCGCGACACCGCAAGATGACGGCGGAGAAGATGGTGGAGGCCGGGGCCGTCTGCCTGGGAGAAATCGGAGGGGGTCATACCCTGGGTGGGGGTGGCCAGGAATACCTGTACATACCGCGGGCCATACGGGCACGGACGGGAAGGTACGTATCGCCGGCCGGGGCGCGAGCTCTTAAGACGGCCGTGCTGGGCCGGTACATCGATCCCCGGGCTTACAGCGAGGAAGCCGTGCGGGCGGTGTTGGCCGAGCTGGGCCTCGCCGGCCTCCTTTCGCCCGAGGAGGCGAGACGACTGGTGGAAGACGCGGTGCTGCCTTCGTTCCGGGTGGCGCTGGACGGGATGCGGGAGGCCGCCGAAGTGGCGGCCCGGCTGGGAGTCCCCGTCATCCTCCACACCGCCGCCCCTTCCAAGGCCGTATTGCTGGAACTGAGCCGAAAGGCACCCCGGCTCACGGCGGGAGACCGGTCCGCGGGGGAATGCCGGTTCATCGCCGCCCACTGCAACCACGATTCCCTGCTGGTAGATGAAGCGGTCGACTTGGCCGTGCGGCTGCGGGCAGCCGGGATCCTGGTGGATGTGGCCACCTTCGATGCGTTGGGGGCCCGGTACACCACCCCGGGCCCGGAAGTCCTCCTGGAGCTGGTCGCACGGGGGGCTGCCGACCTGGTGTCCACGGACTACGCGGGAGGCCTGTTCGACCCCCAGGTGGTGGCTCTGGCGGAGGTGGTAAGGCGCGGATTGCGGCCCCTTCCCGAGGCAGTGGCCATGGTCACGGGAAGGGTGGCGGATGCCATCCCCTGCCTGGCTCCCGGTCGCGGTTACCTGGCGCGGGGCCGGGTGGCCGACCTGGTCCTTCTCCGCCAGGATGACCTGACCCAGGTGGAACTGGTGATGGTGGAGGGCCGAGTGGTGACCCATCGTGCCCCGGACGTCCGGGTATGACTCTCCGGCCCCGTCGGCGTTGTTTTTGATCGGTCATGTTGGCTACAATGGACGTACACAGGCAAGACGGTGTGCAGGAGGGGTTCTCGTTGAAGTGCACCGTGTGCAGGGGAGAGGCGGAGGTGAGGCTCCCTGCCCATAACTCCAAGTTCTGCCGGGAGCACTTCGACCGGTTCTTCTTGCGCCAGGTCGAGAAGGTTATCTCCGAGTTCAGGATGCTGGAGGCGGGGGCACCCGTGCTGGTGGCTGTGTCCGGAGGCAAGGACTCCCTGACCGTGGCCGATGTGCTGGCAAGGCTGGGATACTCCGTGGTGGGGCTGCACATCGACCTGGGGATCCACAGTGGCGGCTTCTCTGCTGCTTCACGGGAAGCAAGCGAACGGTTCTTTGCCCGCCTGGGCCGCCCCCTGCACATCCTCTCTCTGGAGGAGGAGTTTGGCCTGGGGGTGCCGCAGGTGGTGCGCAGGTTCGATCGGCCGTGCGCCGTATGCGGCCTGACCAAGCGGCACCTGCTCAACGAGTACGCTTACCGGCACGGGTTTACGGCTCTGGCCACCGGCCACCACCTGGATGACCTGTCGAGCACCCTGCTCGCCAACGTCCTGCGCTGGGACACGAGGTACCTGCGCAAGACGCTGCCGGTGCTCCCGGCCGGTGACGGTCTGGCCAGGAAGATCAAGCCCCTGGCCTTCCTTACGGCGGAGGAGATCAGGACTTACGCCCGGTTCCGGGGGATCGAGCCGGTCCTGGGCAACTGTCCCTTTTCGGCGGAAGCCAAGTTCAAGAGATACGCCCGGCTTCTCGATGCCGTCGAAGACGAGTCTCCGGGCACCAAGCGGGGCTTTTACCAGAATTTCTTGCGTATCGCCTCCGTTTTTGCAGAGGCCGCCCCGGCTGCAGGGCAGGCCCCCCGGTCGGAGTTGCCCGAGCTACGCCGGTGCCGGGTGTGCGGTGCCCCCACTCCCTCAGAAGTGTGTGCCTTCTGCCGCATCTGGCGACCGGACCGCGCGAAGGCGGTTGGTGCCGCCCATGGCTAGCAGATGACCTGGCGGAGGAGGCAGGCAAGAGAAGCCAGGTCTTGCTCCAGGGTGATTTTGAGTTCTTCCCGGTAAAACACGGCGGCGGGATGGTGGGTGGCGAAGATGATGCGTCCGTCCCGCTCCAGGGGGCGGCCACGCACCTCGCTGAGCTTGAATCCCGGGCCCAGGACGGCCCTGACCGCCGCCGTCCCCTGGGGGCAGATGATGCGTGGCCGTATGATCTGGATTTGGGGCCAGAGGTAGTGACGGGCGCACACTTCGATTTCTGACGCCCTGGGCGTGCGGTTTCCCGGCGGCCGGCACTTCACAGCCCCGGTGATGAATATCTCCTGCCGATCCAGCCCGGCTCCCTCCAGCAGGTGATCGAGCAGGTGACCGGTGTTGCCGACGTACGGGCGGCCGGTCTCATCTTCCTTTTCGCCGGGGGCTTCTCCCACCAGGACCAGCGCCGCATCCGGCGGGCCTTCGCCCGGCACGGCCAGGCGGCGCGACTCGCCCAGGGGGCACAGGTAACAACGCAGCGCCTCCTCCGCCAGGGCCTGCAGGCGCTGCCCCCGCTCGGCCCTCATTGCTCCACCTGCCCGGCCGATGGTGCTCTCCTCCCTCATTTCTCCACCCGGCCGGCCAGGGGCGTGGTGTGGGCCTCCAGCACCGTCCGGGCGGTGACCAGAGGAGTAGGCCAGGTTAGCTCCAGCAACTCCCTGATCATGCGTCCGTTGATGACCGCCTGCCCTCGGCGGTGGTTGTTCATGCTCACGAATACCTTCCCCGCCTGCCGGTCCAGGAGGCGGATGCGAGGCACCCACTCGGCCAGTTCCTCCCGCGTGTACAGGTAATCGTAGCGTTCCGAAGGTTCTTCGTGGTGCCACCATTTCTGGTAGTTGCGCCCGTGGAAGCGAACATAGGCCACATCTGCCGTCGCACGCACTGCAGGGGGCACCAGGGTGCGGAATGCTGGTTCGTCCACACAGGTGAACCCCAGTCCGGTTTCTCTGAGGAGTTCGAACACATCCTCGCGCAGCCACTCCTGGTGACGGAATTCGACCACGGCCGGAGTCCCGTTGAGGTCCTGCCCCAGTTGCCGGACCAACATCGTGTTTTCGCCGTTGCAGCGGAAGCTGGTGGGAAACTGAAGCAGGACGCAGCCCAGGCGTCCCTCCTGGCGCAGGGGGTCCAGCGCCTGGAGCAGGGTGCGCAGGTCTTGCCGGGGTTTTTCCCGCTCGTGGGTGATGCCCCGGTATGCTTTCACGGCGAAGGAAAAGCGAGGAGGAGTCATCCTGGTCATGTTCCGCAGCATGTGCGGGCTGGGTTGCCGGTAGTAGGTGGTATTCAGTTCCACGAAGTCGAATTCCCGGCTGTAGAATTCCAGCATGCGGTTTTTGGGCAGGTCCGGCGGATAGAACACGCCCCGCCAGTCATCGTACGAGTAGCCTCCTGTCCCCACCAGGATCATCTTCATCACCCCGCCTAGCTTTCTCCCCCAGGGCCGATGCTAAAAGACGCCAGTGACCGCCTCGCCGTTCCAGCCTCCCCCGGACCGTCAGGTGCCTGGGGTCGATCTCCAGGGCGTCCCTCTCGTATATCCTGGCGGGTACGTGCACGTGCACCATTTCGCGTCCGGTATCAACCAGCAGCACCAGGCGGTAAGCCCCTCTTGCTGCGGGAATGCGTTCCCCTTGCACCACCCTCCCCTCGAGCACTACCTCCTCGCCCTCCCGGGCGGCGAGTCCTTCCCGTTTCAATACTTGCCTGCCCTGGCGGGCGGCTTCTGCCTCGTGCCATGCGGCCACCAGGGAGGAGAGGGCGGTAGCCGATACCTTGTCCCGCAGGCGGGCAGCGAGGTCCTGGGGAGATCGGAACTCTCCACCGCTGGCCCGTTCCCGCAAGCAGGCCAGCGCCGCCTGGAAACCTATACCCGGGAGGGAGAGAAGCCCGGCGCGGATAGCTCCTTCTTCCACCCGCCAGAACGCCCCGCTGTGGTTGGGGTGGGGCGGCAGGACGGCGATTCCCAGGCGCCTGGCCTCGTACGCGTAGAGTGCGGGCGGATAGTACCCGCCGGGATTGGAAAGGAGGGCGGCCAGGTAGGGGGCAGGGTAGTGGGCCTTGAGGTACGCGGCCTGGTAGGCCAGGCGCGCGTAGCAGGTGGCGTGAGCGCGGTTGAAGGTGTATCCGGCTGCCCTGCGCAGCCAGCGGAAGGCCTCCCGGGCCTCGGCCTCGGCTATCCCCTGGTTGAGGGTACCCCGTATGAACCGGGATTCCCACTCCCGGATTTCATGACCGGGCTGGCGCTGCGCCTTTTCCAGGGCGCGTCGCATCAGGTCGGCTTCTCCCAGGCTCATTCCGGCCAGGCGGTGACCAGCTTCCATGACCTGTTCCTGGTACACCAGGATTCCACCGGTGGACCCCAGGATGGGCCTCAAACAGGGAGGAAGCCCTCCGGTGTGCGTGGGCGCCCCCGGTCTGCGTGCCCTCAGGGGTCCTGGTTTGTATGAGGCGATGGCGATGGCCAGGTCTCGCAGGGAGCGGGGCCGCATGCGCTCTAGCAGGTTACGGACCCCCTCGCTTTCCAGCTGGAAGCAGCCCACCGTCTGGCCGGTGGCTACGAGCTCCCAGGTGAGCGGGTCGTGCGGGTCGAGGTCTTCCAGTGAGAAGGACGGCTCGGTCTGCCTCACCATGCGCACCGTGTCGCTGGCCACCGTGAGGTGCCGCAATCCCAGCACGTCCAGCTTGGGCAGACCCAGCATTTCCAGGGAGTCGGCGTCGTACTGGCTGACCGGTTGGCCGTCGGGAGCGACATACAGGGGCAGCATCTCTTCTTTGCCGGGCGGGACAGCGATTATGCCCGAAGGATGACGGGATCGGCCCACCGGTATGCCCTCCAGGAGCGCGGCCGCTCCAAACAGGGTGCGAAACGGCTCCCGGTCCCGGGGGATGGCCCGCAATTCTGGCACTGCGTCCAGGGCGTGGGCCAGGGCGCCCGGTCCCCGTTCCCGGGGCAAGGCGGCTGTCAGGGCACCGATCTGCTCGGCGGGCAGGCCCAGGGCTTTCCCCACCAGGCGCAGGGCCGAACGGGCACCCAGGGTGGTGAAGGTGACCACTCCCAGCGCGCCGGCTTCCCCGGTGAGCATTTGGATGACGTCCGGGCGGCGGCGCTGGCACACATCCATGTCGATGTCGGGCAGGTCGGGCCTTTCGGGATTCAAGAATCGTTCGAACAGCAGCCCTTCCTCCAGGGGATCCACGTCGGTGATCCCCAGGCAGTAGCACACCAGGCTCCCCGCCGCCGAGCCGCGCCCTGGCCCTACCGGGATTCCCTCCTGCCGGCACCACGACGCCACCTGGTGCGCCAGCAGGAAGTAGTCGGCGAGGTGGCGGGCGAGGATGATTTCCAGTTCGCGTTGCAGGCGGGGAGCCACCCCGGTGGGTTCCCCGGCCGGATAGCGCCACCGCCTCCCCTGTTCGACCAGGTACCGGAGGATATCCCCTGACCCGGCGGACCCGGGGGAGTTGCTGGACCCGGCAGAGGTGACGGTGAACGGCTGGAGTTCCCAGCGGCACTCCTGCGCGATGGCCAGCGTACGGGCGAGAGCCTCTTGCCTCACCGGGCCAGGCAGGAAGGCCAGCCGTCGGCTCATTTCCTTTTCCGAACAAAGCCAGAGGTCACCTGGTTTCCCAGCTGCAGAGGTGGGCCCACCCCTGCCGGCCAGCAACAGGCGTCGCATCAGGGCCTCACGGCGCTCGGCGTAGTGGACGTCGGCCGTGGCCACCACGGGGATGCCCGCCTCCTGAGCCAGTTCGACCAGGCCGCGCAGCAGGTGCTCCATGGGAGGCTGGCGGCGTTTCCCGGCAGGTTGGGGGGCTTCGGCGGCGGGCGAGACCTGTTCCCCGGTAAAGAGCGTGGCCGGTAGCTCGACGAAGAACGCCCCTGGGAAGATTTCCGCAAGCAGGCGTGCCGTGCACATGGCCCGGTTGCGTTGACCCGCTGCGAGCAGCCGGACCAGGGGTCCTCGGTGGGAGCCGCTCAGGCACAACAGTCCCCCCGCGTTTTGCCACAGCAGCGACAGGGGCAGGGGGCGGCCCGCACCGCCCCCATCCCCTCCGCGGCCCAAGCCTCGCGAGCCGCCCGCACCGCCCGCGGGCCCCCCGCGGCTGGCGCCACCCCGGTGGCCCCCGTCGTCGTGACGGTATCCCTGAGTGGCGCTGCTCAGGCGGCACAGGTTGCGGTAACCCGTCTCATCGCGGCATAGGAGAACCAGGTGGAAGGGATCCGCCCCTGGTACCTCTGCGTTGCCAGCTTCCCCATCTGGCCAAAAGGAGAACTCAATCCCCACCACTGGGCGTATGCCCTGGCGCCGGCAGGCGGCCACGAATGCCGGCACGCCATGGAGGACGCCATGGTCGGTGAGGGCCAGGGCGGGCATGCCGAGGGATGCAGCCCTCTTCGCCAGAGCCTCGGGAGGGGTGGGGGAATCGAAGAAGCTATAATGGCTTTGAACGTGCAGGTGTACGAACATCTCCCCTAGTTTTCCCATGCCTTGGTTGCAGGGTGGGGGTACTGGGCCCTCCAAATGCTGAAACTGAAGGTAAGATGTGGGCCGGTGGCGAATCCTTCCTGTGATCAATTGGGGGCCAGTGTGCCCGTCAAGGGGGGGCTTGGGGTGCTGGTACGCGATCGCATGTCAAAAGACCTGGTGACGGTGTCACCTTCCACTCCCGTTCCCGAGGCCTTGCGCATGATGGAGCAAAGGCGCATCCGGCGACTGCCCGTGGTTCAGGATGGCCGGTTGGTCGGAATTGTCACCCTGCTCGACCTGTTCCGGGTGTCTCCTTCTCCGGCCACCAGCCTCAGCATCTGGGAATTGAACTACCTGATTGCGCGGCTCCCGGTGGAAGAGGCTATGACACGCAAGGTCATTACGGTATCGCCGGATGCCACTCTGGAGGAAGCCGCTCTGCTCATGCGGCACCACCGGGTGGGCGGTTTGCCGGTGGTGGAAGACGGCCGACCTGTGGGCATAATCACGGAGACGGACATATTCGATGCCTTCCTCGATCTGATGGGGCTGCGGCAGCCCGGTCTGCGCGTGACACTGGTATTGCCCGACAGGGTGGGCATGCTGGCGAGCGTGACTGCCATCTGCCGGGATCACGGCGTGAATATTGTCAGCGTGGCTTCTTTCCCGCCCCACGAGGGTGAGGCCAGGATCATCATGCGCCTGTCCGGCGAACAGGCGAGCAAGGCGGTGGAAGCTATCAGGGATGCCGGCTACCGGGTAGCCGATGTTCGCTGAACTTTGTCAGCAGGGCGGCTGACTCGGTCAGGGCCTGCAGTTCCTCGGCTGCCAGGGGTAGGGCCAGCACCTGTTCCCTTCCTCTCCTGCCCACTATGGTGGGAAGGCTGAGGCAGACGTCACCCAGGCCGTAGGCTCCTTCGACCAGGCCGGAGACTGTCAGTACGGAATGCTCATCGTTCAGGATGGCCTCCAGGATGCGGCGCAGTACCACTGCGATGGCGTAGTACGTGGCGCCCTTGCGTGAGATCACTTGTTGAGCAGCTTCCCGTACGCGGGCAAAAAAGGCGCTGCGGTCCCCTATGTGCTTTCCGGTCAGAGCTTCGAACTCGGATACGGTGAAGCCGGCCACCGTGGCCCGGCTCCACAGTGGTACTTCGGTATCGCCATGTTCTCCTACCACATAGGCGTGGACGTTGCGGGGATCTACCCCGAAGTGATGACCCAGGGCCTGGCGGAAGCGCGCACTATCCAGCACCGTACCGGATCCGATGACCCGTGAGGGCGACCATCCCGTCAGCCGGAGGGCAGCCAGGGTGAGAACGTCCACGGGGTTGGAAACCATCAACAGGATGGCCTGGGGGCAGGCGGTCAGCAGAGGTAGTGAATCACGCAAAACCTCCAGGTTTTGCTCCACCAGGTCGAGGCGGCTCTGCCCCGGTCGTTGCGCAGCCCCAGCGCAAAACAGTACGAGGTCTGCATCCCGGCAGTCTTCATAACCGCCCGCTCTCACCTCCACGGGTGCCGTCAGGGGACTGCCATGCACCAGGTCCAGCGCATGTCCTTCGGCCCTGGCCCTGTCCACGTCTACCAGGACCAGACGGCGGGCCAGGCCCGAGAGCATGATGGTGTAAGCTGCGGTGGAGCCCACATACCCTGCCCCCACTATGGCCACTTTGGGCCCGGAATCAGTGCCCATTCCTCCATCACCGTTTCCAGTATGTGCAGGCACATCCGCGTCCATGCCCCAGCATCGGCTGGCGGCTGGAGTCCGGTGACCGGTCAGCGGGACGACCGGAGTGCCAGGACCGTTGCGGGGGGCGTGTTCTGTTCTGAGTTGCGGGGAAGCAAGAGGAAATACCGGGTGGCGGTGGAACATAGTAATGCCGGGGGGATACCGTGGACTGGAGTCGCATTTTGGGTTGGGGATCGCCCATCGGTCTGGGTTTCTTCCTCGTTTGTTTGGCTATTTTCTTCTGGGGTTTCAGAAGCGGGACGGGCAGGCGATAGGGCCCGGTGTGTTCCGATGACGGTTCGCAGGGGCTGCGTAAGGAAGTAGACCTGGGCAAGGCAGGAGCCCCAGTTCAGGTGTGCAGGGTCAGCCTGGTTCGTGCCAGCCAGGAACAGGCAGTCCGGCGCGCTGTGCAACTGGCCGGGGCGCTTGACCTGATGGTGGGGTCCGGGAGTCGGGTACTGATCAAGCCCAACCTGGTGGCCGTGCCTCCGCACCCGCGCAACGGGGCGGTCACGTGGGTCGAGGTGGTCCGCGCGGTGGCCGACGTGGTGCGGGACATGGGGGGGCGTCCTGTCATCGCCGATTCGGCGGCGGTGGGGGCCTGCACCGAGGACGTCGTGGCCGTCTGCGGCTATGGTGCTCTCCGGGAGAAGGGATACCCGGTGCTGGACCTCAAGGACACCGAGGAAGTCGAGGTGGCGGTACCGGGCGGCGTCGTCCTTTCTCACCTGGTGACGTACCGGCCCGTGCTGGAGGCAGACCTGGTGGTGAGCGTGCCGGTCCTCAAAACCCACGACCAGTTGGGAGCCAGCCTGGCCATCAAGAATCTCAAGGGACTGCTCGCCGACCGGGACAAGAAGCGTCTGCACGCGGTGGGCGTGGTGGAGGGAGTATGTGACCTCCTCACCGTCCTGCCCCCCCTGTATGCAGTGGTGGACGGCACCGTGGGCCAGGAAGGACTGGGACCGGTGTTCGGGCGTCCGGTTCCTCTGGGGGTCGTGCTGGCGGGGGCCGACCTGGTAGCGGTCGATACGGTGGCGGGATGGATCATGGGCTTCGGGCCCGGGGAGCTGCCGCTTTCCCGCCGGGCAGCGGAACGGGGCCTGGGATGCGGGGATCTGGAGGCCATAGAGGTGACGGGGGAGGATCCTGCTCGGGTACGCCGGCGGTTTGTACGGGCAGAAGAGGATGTCTCCCTGGACATCCCCGGCTTCCGGGTAGTGTTCGCACCGCGGACCTGCACGGGGTGCCACCACACCGTGCTTTCCGTGGTGGCGGAGATCACAGGGGAGGGACGGACGGCCGCTCTGCACGGCAAGACGGTGGTGGCGGGGCGGCTTTCCCCTGCGGACGTGCAAGGCTTTGACCAGGATAGGCGCGGGAGTGCAGCGGATTGTCCCGGTGGATGCAGCAGCCCCCGGTTTTTCCCTTGCCCCGGCGAGCCTTACGAGAAGAATGTGGTGCTGGTGGGAAACTGCCTGGCTGAGCATGCCCGCCTGGGAAGCTGCTGGGTGAGGGGATGCCCACCCCACAACGCCTGGGTCAAGGATGCCTTACTGCGGGGTCCCGGCCCCTGAACAGGCGGGTCAGAGCGCGAATATCATTGCGAATATCATTCCCTGCCCCCCAGTCTACTCGGCCGGGTAGGGCCCCGGTCGGCCCGGTCGCGGCCCCGGCCGGCTGGTTGACAGAAGTGGTAGGCTGTGCTATAGTGGGCGCCAAACACAATACGGGTCGGGGGACTCTTATCCAGAGCGGCGGAGGGACTGGCCCGATGAAGCCCGGCAACCGGTCACGGGGCTAAGGCCGGCGACGGCCCCAGCCCGAGAGCGTGATGACGGTGCCAACTCCTGCGGAACCCCACGGTTCCGAGAGATGAGAGGTCCGGCTGGACGCCTCTTCCTCTCGGAGAGGCGTTTTTCGTTCTCCGGGGCTCCCGGGGGTCCCCCACCCGGGAGGAGGTGCCCATCTTGCCCAAGACGTTCGCCGAGATCAACCAGCGCATCCGGGAGGGCAAGGCGGTTGTGGTCACCGCCGAGGAAGTCATCCCGCTGGTGCGGGAGAAGGGCCCCCGCCGGGTGGCCCAGGAGGTGGATGTGGTTACCACGGCCACCTTCGCCCCCATGTGCTCGTCGGGAGCGTTCCTGAATTTCGGCCACAGCGAACCGCCCATCAAGATGCAGTCGGTACGCCTGAATGACGTCCCCGCCCATGCCGGGGTGGCGGCGGTGGACGCCTACCTGGGGGCCACCGAACTCAGCCGCGTGCGGGGGATGGACTACGGGGGCGCGCACGTCATCGAAGACCTGGTATCGCGGCGGCCGGTCCTGCTGGAGGCGGAGAGCTACGGGACTGACTGTTACCCGCGGCGGTCGATCCGTACTTTCATCAGCCTGGACTCCCTGAACCAGGCCTACCTTTTTAACCCCCGGAACTGTTATCAGAACTACGCCGCCGCCACCAACGGCTCGGACCGGATCATCTACACCTACATGGGCAAGCTCCTGCCCCGCTTCGGTAACGTGACGTATTGCAGTGCCGGCCAGCTCAGCCCCCTGCTCAACGACCCCGACCTGCGTACGGTGGGCATTGGCACCCGGGTGTTCCTGGGCGGGGGCATCGGATACGTGGCCTGGGAGGGAACGCAGCATTTCCCGGCGCGCCGTCGCCGGGGTGACACACCGGTGGGGCCGGCGGCCACCCTGGCGCTGGTAGGGGATTTACGGGGGATGGACCCGCGCTTCCTGCGCGCCGCCACCTTCACGGGCTACGGGGTCACCCTGTTCGTGGGGGTGGGGATTGCCATCCCCATCCTGGATGAGGATCTGGCTCGCCAGGTGGCGGTGAGCGACCGGGAAATCCACACGGTGGTCCTGGACTACGGCCAACCCCACCGGGATCGCCCCGTGGTGGCCGAGGTGAGCTACGCGGAGCTACGCTCCGGGCGTGTGCTGTTGCGGGATCGCTGGGTGCCCGCTGCGCCGCTGTCCAGCCTGCGCAAGGCGCGCGAGATCGCTGTCATCCTGAAAGATTGGGTGGCGAGCGGACGTTTCTTGCTAACGGAGCCGGTTGCTCCCCTTCCCTGGCGTGATTCCCTGCACACCCTGGCCGTTACTCCGCGGGCCGGAAGCGATCCTGCTGCGGCGGAGACAGCTGCCTCTGCAGAGGGGGACGGTCGGGGAGCATCGGGTAGGGCGGGTGTACCTGCTGCCCCGGAGGTCGCGGCCCCGGCGCAGGGGGCCGAGGGCAAGGGGGTAGAGGTTCCCCCCAGCCCTGCGACCGATCTTCTGCGGAACGGCAGGGGAAGGCCCGAACCGGATGGGGAACGCTGTGTGGCGTGTGGTGCCTGCACCGGGGTGTGCCTGCCGGGGGCGCTGCACCTTGACCCGGCCACCTGGGAGCTCTGCTGGCGGCCGGATCTGTGCACATCCTGCGCCCTGTGCCTGGATGCTTGCCCGGTGGGGGCCCTGGGCGTGGCCGTGCCCGCTGGAGGAGAGGGGTGACCCCCGTGCAGGTGGAGGAAAGATTCTACCGCCACGTCATGGGGGGTGCCGACCTGGTCACCTTCCAGGTGCAGGAAGGAGAAACAGACCTGTGGGTAGGGGTGGATCGGGAGAGTTGGCGTCTCGATCTCCCCGACCGGGTCCGCGAAGTCGTGCGGCGTGTGCGCCGGGACCTGGAAGACTACATCGGCAGAGACAGCAGGTTTATGACTTCCCTGGTGCCGGTGCCGGTCCCCGAGGATGTCCCCGGCGTGGTCCGCGAGATGGCCATTGCCGCTGCCCGGGTGGGGGTAGGTCCCATGGCGGCTGTGGCCGGCGCGGTGGCCGAAGAGGTGGGACGGGCCCTTCTGGGCGAGGCCGGCGAGGTCATCGTGGAGAACGGCGGTGACATCTTCCTCTGCAGCCGCAAACCGCGCCGGGTGGCGATCCTGGCCGGAACGTCGCCGTTCTCCATGCGGGTGGGCCTGCTCATCCGGGGAGACGGCCGTCCCGTGAGCGTGTGCACCTCGGCGGGACGCTGGGGGCATTCGCTGAGTTTGGGGCGGGCGGACGCGGCGGTGGCGGTGGCCCCGTCAGGGGCTCTGGCCGATGCCGCCGCTACCTGGCTGGGGAACCTGGTTCGGGAAGTGGGGGACCTTCCCACCGCTCTGGAACAGGCCCGCCGCCTGTCCGGGCTGACGGGGGCGGTGCTGATCAAAGACGCTCAGTTGGCGGCCTGGGGCGACATCCACCTTACCCCCGTCTGACCCTCAGGCCGCTCGAAGGCTCGCCAGGGGCTGCCGGGGTCCCGGCGCCCGGATGCCGGCCCCGGCAGGCGCTGGCTGGCGCGGGTGGTGTGGGCGGGTGGTGGCGGCGTTGACAACATGAGCGGGCAGATGCTATTTTCTTGATGGGTTTTAGCACTCTGCTGGCCGGAGTGCTAAGGTGAGACGGTGGACGAGCGCAAGCGGAGGATACTGCAGGCCATAGTGGAGGACTACGTGGCCACGGCCGAGCCGGTGGGTTCTCGCACCATCGCGCGCAAGTACGGGCTCGGGGTCAGCGCGGCCACTATCCGCAATGAGATGGCGGATCTGGAAGAGTTGGGGTACGTGGAGCAGCCCCATGCTTCGGCGGGGCGTATCCCATCTGACCGGGGATACCGCTACTACGTGGACGAACTGATGGAGGTGAAGCCGCTACCTGCCCCTGTGGCCGAGCGTGTCCAGGAACTGTGTGAGGGCCGCGTGCGGGCCATGGAAGCGGTGCTTCAGCAGGTGGCGCGCCTCCTCAGCGAGGCTACCAGTTCGTTGGCCATCCTGGTGGGGCCCCATGCTGGTCAGATGGTGTTCCGCAGCCTGGATCTGGTTCCCATCGGGCCCGGGCGGGCGCTGCTGGTGGCCGTGGCGGACCTCGGATTGCTGGAGTCGGGTATGGTGGAAGTCCCTGCGGATCTTACCCGGGCTGAACTCCAGTACATCTCCCAGGTGCTCACCCGGGCGCTGCGTGGCCTGACGGTGCAGGCACTGACTCAGAGCGTATTGCGGGAACTGGACGCGGAGCTGGCCCGTTACCGTCAGGTGCTGGAGCAGGTCCTGGAGATTCTGGTGGCCTCGGCCGGCGAACATCCCTCCGAGCGTATGTACCTGGTAGGGCTGAGCGCCCTGCTTTCGCAGCCCGAGTTCCACGATCGGCAGCGGCTGCGGGCGGTGATATCAGTCCTCGAACAGGAGGTCCTGGTGAAGTACCTGCTTCTGGCCTCGGGGGAGCGAGCGGTGGAGTCGGGGGTGACGGTGAGCATAGGCCAGGAGAATCCTCTGGGCGAGGTGCGCGACCTGAGCCTGGTGTTCGCTCCCTATCGGGTGGGCATGTCCCTGGGACGGCTGGCGGTGATAGGTCCCAAGCGTATGGACTACGGCCGGGTCGTGGGGGCGGTGTCGGAGTTCGAACGGGTACTGAGCGATCTCCTGGGGAGGTGGACCCTCGTGTAGGGAGGGCGTCACCGGCCCCAGATTTCGCTCCTAAATCTTTTTTTTGTGCAGGGAGGTCTATAGATGGCGCTCAAGCAGGTGGCGTCCGGTGCCGAGATCGACGAAAAGCTGGCGGCCCTATTGACAAATGCCAACGCGGTGCGTGCGATCGCCTCCGCAGTGGAAGGCACCATCGGTCCCAAGGGTCTCAACACCCTGCTGGTTGACCGCTTCGGAGACGTGACCATAACCAACGACGGGGTGACCATCCTTACCAAGATGGACGTCAACCACCCCGCCGCCAAGATGGTCATCAACGTGGCCCGTGCCCAGGAAGAGGAAGTGGGGGACGGTACCACAACCGCCACCATCATGGCAGGAGCGCTCCTCACCGAGGGTGTGAACCAGGCGGTGAGAGGGGTACCGGTGACGCGCATCATCGAGGGGGTCAAGCTCGGCATCCGCAAAGCGATCGAGGAAGTGGAGGCCAGGTCGCGACCGGTAGCCGGAGTGGATGATCCCATCCTGCGCCGGGTGGCGTACATTTCCGGACGGGAACAGGAGGACATCGCCGACCTGGCGGTGCGGGCGGCCGCCATGGTGGGAAAAGAGAAACTCCTCGACCGCTCTTTCAAGCTTTCGGACACCGTGGTGGCCAAGGCCGGGGCGGATAACGAAGTGTTCATGGGGGTCATCGTGGACAAGCAACGCACGAACAGGGAGATGCCCAAAGAGGTGTTCCCCGTCCGGGTCCTGGTGGTGGACGATGCTCTGGAGCCCGAGGAGATAGAAGAGGAAGCCCTCGGCACCGAGGCCGGCTTTGGCCGCTACATGCAGTTGCAGGAAGAGTTCCGTGCCAACGTGCGCAAGGTGATCTCCCTGGGCGTCAACCTGGTAGTGGTGGACCGCGGAGTGGACGAGGCCGCGGAGGAAATGTTCACTGACGCCGGGGTCATGGTGCTGCAGCGGGTATCGTCCCGGGAGCTGCGCCAGGTGGCCGAGCATACTGGGGCCAGAGCGATCAAGCGCACCGCCCTGCGCAAGGAGCCGGCGGAACTGGAGAAGTATCTGGGCGCGGCGGACCGGGCGTACGAAGACGAGAAGCTGGAGCACGTGCGCATCCTGGGTGGAAAGGGCAAGCCCATGGCCACCATCCTGGTGGGTGCAGCCACCCAGGAGGTGGTGGGTGAGCGGGAACGCATCGCCAAAGATGCCACCTCGGCCGTGCAGGCAGCGGTGCGGGGCGGGGTGGTCCCGGGAGGAGGGGCCATCGAGCTGGCGGTGGCGCGGGAGGTAGAGAAGCTACGCGCCAGCGTGCGGGGGATGGCAGCCTACGGGGTCGATTGCGTGGCGGAAGCCCTCAAGAAGCCCCTTTCCCAGATTGTGGCCAACGCCGGTTTCAATCCCCTGGAGAAAGTGGGGGACGTAATCGCTGCTCAGGTGGAGAGGGGCTCGGATTCGCTCGCGGTGGACTGCGACACCGGTGAAGTGGTGGACATGTACGAGGCGGGGGTGGTCGATCCCACTCCTGTCAAGACCTATGCTCTGCGGGCGGCGGGAGAGATCGCGGAAGCTATCCTGCGCATCGACACGATCATAAAGAAGAAGGATGAGGGAGGACCCGGCCAGCAGGGCGGGGAAGAGACTGGCGGTTCCCCTGGGGGAGAGATGGACTTCTGACCTGGAGTGGTGGGTTTGGAAGCCGGCGATGACCCACTGGTACTCAAGCTGGCCCAGTACCTGACCACCGAGTTCCGGGAGCGAACCGGGGTGGACCTGCGCTCTGACCCGGTGGCCTGGGACAAAGTCCTGCGGGCGGCCAGGCAGGCACGCCGGCAACTCGCCCGCTCCACGGTATACAGCGTCTCGCTCCCCTTCCTCGTGAGGGGGAATGAAGGACCCCTTCACCTGGACGTGGTGATCACGCAGCGCCAGTTCCTGGAACTCATGATGGGGGAGGTACCCGGGGAGGGCTAGCTTTGCCCGACAAGCGGGACTACTACGAGATCCTCGGTGTGAGCCGGGATGCCAGCCAGGAGGAAATAAAGAAGGCGTTCCGGCGGCTGGCTCGCCAGTACCACCCGGACGCCAACCCCGGTGACCCCACTGCCGAGGAGAAGTTCAAACAGATTAACGAGGCGTACGCGGTCCTTTCCGACCCTGAGAAGCGGGCGCGCTACGACGCCTTCGGCGCGGTCGACGGTGCCCCCGACCTGGGGAGTCCCTTCGCTGGCATCCAGGACCTGTTCGACATGTTCTTCGGGACCGGCCGGCCCCGGGGGCCGCGGCCCCATGAGCCCAAGCGGGGGGCCGACCTGCGCTTGGATCTGGACATCACCCTGGAGGAAGCCTTCGCCGGGGTCGAGAAAGAGCTGGAAGTACCGCGGGTGGAGCGGTGCCCCATCTGCGATGGGACGGGGGCCCGGCCCGGGAGTCCACCGGTAATATGTTCCCGATGCCGGGGTAGCGGGCAGGTGGAAACGGTGTCCGACAGCCTGTTCGGTCGCTTCGTCTCCATCCGCACCTGCCCGGCGTGCGGCGGAGAAGGGAGGGTGGTGACCGACCCCTGTCCCGACTGCGGAGGACTGGGCCGGGTGCGGCGGGTGCGGCACATCAACGTCAAGGTCCCCCCGGGGGCGGACAGCGGTTTGCGGCTGCGCCTGGCCGAAGAAGGTGAACCCGGTGCCCGGGGTGGACCTCCTGGCGACCTGTACGTGGACATCCATGTGCGGCCGCATCGCTTCTTCCGCCGGGAAGGCGACGACCTGCACTGTGAGGTAACCATCAGTTTCATCCAGGCTGCCCTGGGCACCGTGCTGGAAGTACCCACTCTGGAGGGGTCAAGTCCGGTTAAGGTGCCCGAGGGGACGCAACCCGGAACGGTGATCCGGCTGCGGGGCCTGGGGATGCCCCGCCTGCGGGGAGGAGGAAGGGGTGACCTGCACGTACACCTGGACGTGCGCACTCCTACCGGGCTCAGCCCCCGGGAGAAGGAGTTGCTGCGGGAGCTGGCTGCCATCCGCGGGGAGGGCGTCAAGGGGAAGGACAAGGGGATATGGGGGCGCGTGAAAGAAGCCTGGAACAGCTGAACCCCTGCCCCCATGCCCGCTTCACCGTGGAAGCGGGGGCCATCCGGGGCGACGAAGTGCTGTTCGGACAGGAGGCGGCCTGGCAAATGGCGCGCGTCCTGCGTCTCGGGCCCGGCCAGGTGGTGGGGGTGATGGTGGAAGGGCGGGAACTGGCCGTCAGGCTCGAAGAGGTGGGGCCACGGCAGAGCAGGGGGCGGGTGCTGGGGCCGGTGGACAGGTTCACCGAGCCGGGGGTAACGGTGGCCATCCTCCAGGCCCTGCTCAAGGGGGACCGCACGGACCTGGTGGTGCAGAAAGCCACCGAACTGGGGGTCAGCTACATCTTCCCCGTTATCACCGCCCGAACGGTGGTGCGCCCCTCCGCATCCCCAGGGAAATTGCAGAGGTGGGAGAAGATCGCCCGCGAGGCTGCCGAACAGTCACTGCGCACCCGGGTGCCGGCCATCTTTCCTCCCCAGAATCTGGAGCAGGCCCTGGAGCAGGCCCGTCAGTTGTTGCCGGGGGCTACTCTTGTCGTCCTCTGGGAAGAAGAGCGGAAGGTGGGTTTGTGCGATGTGCTGGCGGGCGACGGTAAGGAAATCATATTGCTGATGGGACCCGAGGGAGGCCTGACGGCGGACGAGGTGGCCGGGGTGCTGGCACTGGGTGGCAGGTCGGCCAGCCTGGGTACCCGCATCCTGCGTTCGGAGACGGCGGCGCTCGCTGCCCTCACCCTGGTGCTGGCGTCCCGGGGCGAGATCGGCCGCGCCCCCGGGGGGTGGAGACCGGGGTGTGTTTCGTCTTGAGCGAGGGCGGGCCGCGGGGGAAGGTGGCCTTTTACACCTTGGGTTGCAAGGTGAACCGGTACGATACCGAGGCCATGGCCGAACTTTTCCGCCGGGCGGGATGGGAGATAGTCGACTTCCGGGATATGGCCGACGTGTACGTCGTCAACACGTGCACGGTCACGGCCCGGAGCGAGGCCCAGTCCCGTCAGGCGGTGCGGCAGGCACGGCGTCGGAATCCCGCCGGCCTGGTGGTGGTGTGCGGTTGTTATCCCCAGGTGCAGGGGGAAGAAGCACTTTCTGCCACGGGCGCCGACGTGGTGCTGGGAACGCGGGGACGGGGTAAGATCGTCTCCCTGGTGGAAAGGGCCCTGCGGGGCGAGAAGCCCTTGGTGGAGGTGGCGCCCGGGCCCGCCATGAGCACCCGCCCTGCACCGGTTACCCCGGAGGCTGCTACGGCTCCAGAGCAGTACGAGGAGGTTCCGGTGGTGGGCCAGGGTCGCACGCGGGCTATCCTCAAGGTGCAGGAAGGGTGTAACATGCGCTGTACATACTGCATCGTCCCCGCTGCCCGGGGACATGCCCGCAGCCGCGACCCGGGGGCTGCCCTGGAGGAAGCCCGCCGCCTGGTGGCGGCCGGGTTCCGGGAGATCGTCCTTACCGGCATCCAGCTGGGCGCCTACGGCCGCGACCTGGGCATTCCCGATGGGCTGGCCTGGCTGGTGGAGAAGATGGCCGCCATCGGCGGCCTGTGGAGGCTGCGCCTGAGTTCCATCGAGCCGGTGGACCTCACGGACGCGCTCGTTGGCACCATGGCTTCTCAGCGGGTTGTTTGCCCCCACCTGCACCTCCCCCTGCAAAGCGGCTCCGACCGCGTCCTGGCGGCCATGGGGCGGCCTTACTCCGCCGGGGATTACCTGCGCCTGGTGGAGCGGGCCCGGGAAAAGATGCCGGGAATGGCCCTCTCCACCGACGTGATGGTCGGGTTCCCCGGCGAGACGGACGAGGACTTCGCCGCCACGCTGCAGGTGGTGGAAAAGGCTGGTTTCATGCGGCTGCATGTCTTCCCCTATTCCCCCAGGCCAGGCACGGCCGCTGCCCGGTTGCCGGACGGGGTGCCCGAGAAAGTGAAGGAGGAGAGGGCTCGCGTCCTGCGCGAACTGGGTATGCGTCTGGGCCGGGCCTTTGCGGAGCAAATGGTGGGACAGGTGGTGGAGGTTCTGGCGGAGCGGGAGCAGGACGGCCAGGTGTCCGGGTTGACCCGGAACTACGTGAGGGTTCGCTTCCCCGGCGGGCCGGAACTGGAAGGATGCCTGGTCGAGGTGCGCGTCATCGGTGCCGACCCCGACGGTGCGCGGGGCGAGTTGACGGGCGTGCTGGCAGCTCCGGAAGACGAATAGGCTAACGCGGGGGTGGGACGGTGCCGCAAAAACTGCGGGTGGGCATCGTCTTCGGAGGACGTTCCGGGGAACACGAAGTTTCCCTGATGTCCGCTGCTTCGGTCATCTCGGCCCTTGACCGGGAGAAGTACGAGCGCGTGCTGGTGGGGATAGACAAGGAGGGCCGATGGCGCCTGTTGCCGCCCCTGACGGGACAGGTGAACCCGGTGATGCTGGCCGAGGCCATGGCGCGAGCACCGGTGGTGACGCTGGCCGCCGATCCCCGGGAGCCCTTCCTCTTCGGGTTACCAGGGCGGGACGCCGCAGCGGTCATGCAAAGGATGGACGTGGTGTTCCCCGTCCTCCATGGTCCCTACGGCGAGGACGGCTCCGTGCAGGGGCTCCTCGAACTGGCCGGCATCCCGTACGTGGGGGCCGGGGTGCTTGCCTCTGCCCTGGGGATGGATAAGGCGGTCATGAAGGTGGTTTTTTCCGCCCACGGTCTCCCCGTAGCCCCCTTTCGGGTGGTGTTGAGGAGTCGCTGGGAAAAGGCCCGGGATGCGGTGGCCGAGGAACTGGAGGCGGCGTTCGGTTATCCCTGCTTCGTCAAACCGGCCAACCTGGGTTCTTCGGTGGGGGTTGCCCGATGCCAGAACCGGGGGCAGCTGATGAAGGCGATGGACAATGCTGCCCGGTACGACCGCAAACTGGTGGTGGAGAAGGGTGTCCGCTGCCGGGAGCTGGAGTGCAGCGTGCTGGGCAACGACGAGCCCCTGGCGTCGGTGGTGGGTGAGATCGTTCCCGGGCGGGAGTTTTACGACTACGCCTCCAAGTACCTGGATCCCCGCACCCGGCTGGTCATCCCGGCCCCGGTGCCCGATGAGGTTTCCCGCCAGGTGCAGGATCTGGCTATCCGGGCCTTCCGGGCTATTGACTGTTCCGGGATGGCCCGGGTGGACTTCTTCTGGGACCAGGATTCGGGGGAGGTGCTGGTGAACGAGATCAACACCATCCCCGGGTTCACCGCGGTGAGCATGTACCCCAAGCTCTGGGAGGCCACCGGCCTGCGATACTCGCACTTGCTGGATCGGCTCATCGAACTGGCCCGGGAGCGGCACCGGGAAATGAGCCGTCGCCTAACCAGCTACGTGCCCGAAGAGGATGACGGGCAGGGAGCGCCTTGACGGAGGCGAGGTCCATGGAGGAATGCCCATTCTGTCGGATCGTGAAAGGGGACCTGCCCTCCCAGAAGGTCTACGAAGGGGAGAGGGTAGTGGCCTTCCGGGACATCCGTCCCCAGGCGCCCGTGCACGTGCTGGTGATTCCCCGCCGGCACGTGGGGTCGCTCCTGGAACTGGGGGATGCTGACGGGGATCTGGCCGGCGAACTGCTGCTGACGGCGGTGCGGGTAGCTCGCCAGGAGGGAGTGGACCGCGACGGTTTTCGCCTGGTGGTGAACACGGGATGGCGCTCGGGGCAGACCGTGGGCCACCTGCACATCCATGTGCTGGGGGGTCGCATCTTCCGCTGGCCTCCCGGCTGACGGTTGCCCGGCTTACCCGTGCGGTGGCTTCCCGGCTGAGGTCCCCGCACGGCCCTTCGCCGATTGACAGGCCCCTGCTGGTGCCATACAATGGCGGTGTTGGCGCGGGTGGCGTTTGCTCCCCGCGGAGATTCGTCGGGGAGGAGGGATGCAGGTGACCGAAGTACGCGTCGGGAAGGACGAATCCCTCGACAACGCCTTGCGCCGCTTCAAACGGGAATGTCAGAAGACGGGAATCCTGGCGGAAATCCGGCGACGTGAGCACTACGAAAAGCCCAGTGTCAGGCGCAAGAAGAAGTCCAAGGCGGCCCAGCGCAGAAAGCACCGTTGAGCAGGCCCGAGCACCGTGGAGAAAGACCCAGGCGACCAGTCCCCAGCGGGACTGGTCGATAATTTTGGTGGGACCATTACGCGCCGGGGGCGGGAGTGGGCAGGTGGTGGTAGGCGAGGTGGCAAGGGTCTGGGTGGAAGACGGAAAGGTGCGAGTTGAGCACCCGGAGGGAGGACCGTACCCGGTGGTCCTGCCCGGTCCGGGTATGCTGCTGTACGTCAACGGACAGCTTCAAGCGGGGCCGGTCGAGGTGAAGGCGACAGACCAGGTGGAGGTGCGGTTGCGCGATGAGGAAAGGGCCGGTGCCTGGCGCCTGGAGATTACCCCCGATGGGATGGAGGCGGCCGTGATCGTATCCATGGCTGTCACCGTTCGGCGCAGGCTCCGGGACCTTCCACCTTCCCCGCGGTTGCAACTTCAGGTGGAAGAGGAGATCAGGACCCGGTCGCCCCTCGAACCCGGGGAATTACGGACGGCCCTGGCCCGGGCGGGGGTGGTGTACGGGATTGACGAGCAGGCTGTGGACCGGGTGGGAGACCTTACCCGTGATACCAGACTGGTGGTGGCCCGAGGCAAACCCCTTGTGCCTCCACAGGACGCGCGGGTCGAGCACTTCTTCTCTCCGGAGGAGAGGTTGCCCGTTTCCTACGGGGAAGCGGCTGCTGACCTGCGCCTGCGTTTCACCTTCACCTCCGTAGCACCCGGCGAGTTGCTGGCCCGCCGGCACCCACCGATACCGGGCGAGCCGGGGACCACGGTACGGGGCGAAGCCGTGCCCGTGAAGGCACCCCGAGACCTGGTGCTGGTGGCCGGACGGGGGGCGGAACTCAGCCAGGACGGGCAGGAGGTGCGGGCCACCTCCTGCGGTCGTCCCATGTCGGTGCGAAAAGGGGACCGGGTGCAGGTATACGTGGTGTCGGAACTGGTACATCCCCGCGACGTGGACCTTTCCACCGGACACGTGCACTTCAAAGGGGACGTTAAGGTGGGGGGCAGCGTGCTGGAGGGCATGGAGATAATGGCCCTGGGCACGGTGGAGATCGGGGGAAGCGCCGTGGGGGCCAGGGTTGTGGGCGGGGGCGGGGTCAAGGTAGGCCGGGGTGTGATTTCCAGCACGGTCGTGGCCGGGCAGCGCCCGGGATGGCTATCTGCCGTCCTCCCCCTTCTGACCGGGGTAGTGAAGGACCTGGGGGACCTGGGAGCAGCCCTGTCCCAACTGTGGGAGGCCGGCGAAGTGCTGCCGGGACCCGCCCTGCGCCTGCTGCTGGAGAGCAGTCGGTTCGGGCAACTCGGGAGCCGGGTGGGGCAGTTGACGTCCCAGTACATGAGCGTTCCTATCCGGGAACGCGACGAGGATCTGGCGGCAGCGCTGAAGAGGCTGCAACGGCTCCTCTCTGCCCCCATGGGATTGCGGGATCCCCAGGAACTGTTTGGTCTCTTGCGTGCCCTGCAGGAAAGGGGTATGGAACTGGAAGGGATGAACCAGGAGACTGCTCCCCTCAGGTGTGGATACGCCATGAACTCGACCCTGCAGGCCACCGGGGATATCCTGGTGGCTGGCGACGGCTGCCATAGTACCCGCCTGGTTGCCGGCGGTTCCGTGCGGGTGGAGAAAGTGTTTCGAGGGGGCGAAATCCAGGCCGGACGTGAGGTGTGGGTGGGGGAACTGGGTGCCCCCGGCATCCCCACCCGGGTCCGGGTGCCGCATTCCGGGCAGGTGAAGCTGCGCCGGGTGGCCGAAGACAGCGTGGTGCAGGTGGGGGACCGCGTTTACCAATTCCTCAAGGAAGAACAAAAGGTGGGCCTGCGCCTCAACTCCGAGTCCCAGCTGGAATTCTTCTGGTAGTGGCCGGGCCCTAACTTCGTACGGGGTGGACATAAGGCGACGCGTCGCGGGGTGCTTGGGCGTGGGGTACGAGCAGGCGAGCATAGACTAGAGGCGGGGAGACTGTTTGCCGCAACGACAGCGCGGGCGCCTCTCAGAACGCGTCGCCGGCGTGCTGGAGTTGCCGCGGGAAGTGGTGCTCCACGTGCCCCGGTTGGTGATCGTGGGGAACCTACACCTTACCATTGAGAATCACCGGGGCGTGGTGGAGTTCGGCCCCGAGAGGCTGGTGGTGGGGGTAGGCGAGGGTCAGGTCGCGGTCGAAGGCGAGGACCTCACCATCGTCCGCATCGGGCGCGAAGACATGGCGGTGACCGGACGTATCAGGTGCCTGCGCTTCTCCTGACAGGCGAGGCCGCAGCATGAGGCTGGTGCTTTTGTGGCTGGGGGGCTTTCTGCGCGTCACCATCCGGGGGGCCGCGCCGGAGCGATTCGTCAACCTGGCAGCCCGCCGGGGGATTCCTCTCTGGCAACTGCGTGACCGGGGAGACTGCATGTCGGCCGTCATGGCTGCTTCCCATTTCGGGCTCACCCGGCCCCTGGCCCGGCGGTCCCGCTGTCGCCTGCACGTGGAGGCCAGGGTGGGCCTACCCTTTCTCTGGCGTAAGGTTGGCCGTCGACCGGGGCTGGTGGCTGGCGCCGCCTGTGCACTGGCCTTGCTGGCGGTATGCAACGCCCTGGTCCTGTTCGTGGAGGTGAGCGGGGCTTCTGCCGGACACCGGGAGGAGATTCTGGCCCTGGTGCACCAACTGGGGTTGCGTCCCGCTACCCTCCGTTTCACGCTGAATGGCCCCGCGCTGGAGGAGCAGGTAGCCGGCCGCCTCCCCTACGTGTCCTGGGCCCGGCTTACGTTTCAGGGAACCCTGGCCCGTCTGGAGGTGGGGGAGCGGGAGTTGCCGCCTCCTCCGTCGCCGCCCGCAGGGCCTGCCGACGTGGTGGCGGCAAAGAGCGGTGAACTGGTGTACTTTCTTCCCCTCATGGGCGTACCCCAGGTGCAGATCGGGCAAAAGGTAGTGGCCGGGCAGGTGCTCATATCAGGGGTGATTCCGGGGAGAAAGGTAAACGAAAAGGAGGTGGGGCCTCCCCGGTTGGTGGCGGCCAGAGGCGTCTGCCTGGCTCGGGTCGCTTATCAGGCCATGGTGTGGGTGCCCTGCCGCGAGGTGGTGAACCGGCCCACGGGGCGGACGTGGCAGGGGTGGGTTGTCTTCGTAGCAGGAAAGGAGATAGTATGGAGAGGGAAGGTCCCCTTTGACCTGTACGAGATGTCGCGCACGCGGGCGGCTTGCTGGGGGAGGAATGGAAAGCCGATCGTCGAAGTCTTAAGAACAACCTATCACGAAATGGAGCCGGTGACCTTCGTGCGCACGGCAGAGGAAGCTGTCCGGGTGGCACGGGAGCGTGCTCTCGGGCAGGTGCTGGCGGAGGTGCCGCCCGCCGCAGAGAGGGAATTGATCGAGGCAGAAGTGGAGGTACGAGATGAGGGAGCCACCGCTCGGGTGACTGTGGTGGCCATCGAGGATATCGGCCGGGTGGTGCCCCGTTAGGCTTTCGGGGAGGGATATGACCGGTATTGGACACGACCAGAGTCGCCAGTGAACGCCTGCGCCTCAACGACGCCCAGGACGCGCTGTACCTTTTTGGGCACAACGATGCCCACCTGCGGGCAATAGAGCAGCAGTTTGACGTAAAATTGCAGAGCCGGGGAAGCGAGGTGGTGGTGACCGGCTCTGATGAAGAAGTGGCACGGGTGTCCCGGCTGCTGCACAGCCTCTTACCCCTGGCGCGGGAGGGGACCCTGGACAGTCACGACGTGGCATACGCCATCCGGCTGGCCCGGGAGGGGAACGAAGAAGCCCTCGCCGCCCTGCGGGGGGACACGGTGATCGTAACTTACCGGGGCAAGGCGATTCGCCCCAAGTCGGCGGGCCAGAAGAAGTACGTGGAGGCCATCCGCAATCACGGTATCACCTTCGGGATCGGCCCGGCGGGAACGGGGAAGACTTACCTGGCCGTCGCGGTGGCCGTGGCAGCGTACAAGGCCAAGGGATGCAACCGCATCGTACTCACCCGTCCGGCGGTGGAAGCGGGCGAGAAACTGGGGTTCCTGCCTGGTGGCCTGGAAGAGAAGGTCAACCCGTATCTGCGGCCCCTGTACGACGCCCTGTTCGATATCCTGGGGGTGGAGGCATTCGAGCGCCTGCTGGGGCGGAATCTGATCGAGGTGGCACCCCTGGCGTATATGCGCGGCCGTACCCTGGATGACTCTTTCATCATCCTGGACGAGGCGCAGAACACCACCCCCGAACAGATGAAGATGTTCCTCACCAGGCTGGGACTGGGTTCGCGGGCGGTGATCACGGGCGACATCACGCAGGTCGACCTGCCCCGGGGACAGGTGTCGGGCCTGGAAGAGGCCCGCCGCGTGCTGGCGGATGTCGAAGGCATCGCCTTCGTCTACCTGACCGAAGAGGACGTGGTCAGGCACGAACTGGTCACCAGGATAATCAAGGCCTACGAGCGCTGGGACAGGGAAAAAGGAGGTTAGGGCTTGACCACCTCCCGCTGGCGGCAAGTGTCGGGGATTTCCTGGCGCAGAGCAGGCTGGGGCTTGCTCTTCCTCATACTGTGGTCGACGGTGTTTTACGCGGATCTGGCTCCTCGTCCCCTCAACCTGCTGGAGGGGCAACTGGCCCCTGAAACCATACGGGCGCCCCGCCAGGTGGTTGATCGGGTTCGGACGGAACAGTTGCGGGAGGAGGCCGCTGCCGCCGTCCCGGACGTGTTTGACCTGGATCCCCGGGCCACGGCGGAGGCGGAGCGTGCCGTCGCCGATGCCTTTGCCCGGTTGAGGGAAGTGGCCGCCCAGGCCGGGAAACCCGATGAGAAGGCGCGCCTGCTGGCAGGGGAACTGGGCATCACCGATCAAGACGCCATCCTGGCCGCCCTGCGTGCCGATCCTGGCCAGCTGGAAACGCTGGAGGCGTGGGCGCGGGACACCCTGGTGGCTGTCATGCAGGTGGGGGTGCGAGAAGAAAACCTGGACGCCACCCGCCAGCAGATAAGGCAGCGCGTGGAGGTGCTGCGGCAGCCCCGGGACCTGAAGAATTTTGCCGCCGAGGTGGCGGCAGCCAGGGTGCGCCCAAACCTGGTCTTCAACGCCAGGGATACGGAGGCCCGGCGCCAGCACGCCCGGGAGCAGGTGCGGCCCGTATACGTCCAGCGCGGTGACGTAATCCTCCGCAAGGGAGAGCTGGTCACCGCGGCCCATCTGGTCCTGCTGCGGGACCTGGGCTTGATGCAGGGTGGGGGCAACTGGCTGCTGGGCGCCGGTGCAGTGGTGCTGGCGCTGTTGCTGGGAGGAGCGCTCGTCGTTTACCTGCGCGTATTTGCCCCGGCGGTGTGGAATTCCGAGCACCTCCTGGTCCTGGTGGGACTGGTCACCTCTGTGGCCCTGGTGCTGGGTCACCTGGTGCGGGGAGTGTCCGGGCACCTGACCCCTGTCGCTACCGCATCCCTGCTCCTGGCCGTGCTGGTGCGGTCCGAAGTGGCGGTGGTGGCCTCTCCCGTGCTGGCCGTGGGCGTGGCTGCTATGAACGGGCTGCACGCGGAGTTTGCGGTGACCAACCTCTTCGGTGCCCTGGCGGGGGCCTACGCCGTGGGGCGGATCACCCAGCGCACCGACTTCCTGCGGGCAGGCTTCCTGGCGGGGATGGGGCAGTTGGGGGCGGCGGTGGCGCTCAGCCTGGTGGGCGGGCTGGCGCAGGACAGCCTGGCTCTGTGGCAGGTGTACCTCTTCTCGTTCCTGAGCGGACCCACCTCGGGCGTGCTGGGGGTGGGCCTGCTGCCGTTCCTGGAGAGCGCCTTCGGGGTGGTCACCCCCATCAAGTTGCTGGAACTCTCCAATCCCAACCATCCCCTGCTGCGACGGCTCCTGGTGGAAGCACCGGGCACGTACCACCACTCCATCCTGGTGGCCAACCTGGCCGATGCCGGGGCGGAGGCCATCGGGGCCGACGGTCTGCTTGCCCGGGTGGGAGCGTATTACCACGACATAGGCAAGATCAGGCGTCCCTACTTCTTCATTGAGAATCAGATGGGCCAGGAGAACCCCCACGACAAAATGTCGCCGGCCCTATCCGCGGTGGTGATCACCGCTCACGTGAAAGACGGGCTGGAACTGGCCCGCGAGTACCGGTTGCCTCCCAGCGTGACCGCTTTCATCGCGGAGCACCACGGTGATTCCCTGGTCTCCTACTTTTACAGCCGTGCAGCGGAGAACGGCGGTCCGGTAGAGGAGCAGGGCTTCCGCCACCACGGGCCCCGTCCTCAATCGCGGGAGACGGCCATCGTCATGCTGGCCGACGCCGTGGAGGCCGCAGTGCGGGCCCTTCCCGATCCCACCCCGGCGGCTATCGAGGGGGTAGTGCGGAAGATCATCAGGGACCGCCTGCAGGATCGCCAGCTCGACCAGGCTCCCATCACCCTGCGGGACCTGGACCGGGTGGCGGCGGCGTTCGTGCGCGTCCTGAGCGGGATATACCACCCCCGCATTGAGTACCCGGAGGGGAAGGGTGAAGGCGATGAAACCAAGGGTGGCAGTGACCCGCGATCCGGGGGTCAGGGTTCCCCCGGGGACCGTGGGGTTGGTACGGCAAGCGGTGAAGATGACGCTGGAGAAAGCCGACAAGTCGGGGACGGTGAGCGTGGCCCTGGTGGGTGATGAGCAGATACGGGAACTCAACCGCCGTTTTCTGGACCGGGACCGGCCCACCGACGTGCTGGCCTTTCCCCTGGGCACCGGTGAGCCGGGGGCCTGGGGTGAGGTGGTGGTGTCAGTGGATACCGCCCGCCGCCAGGCAGCGGAAAGGAATGGCGGCCTCCAGGAAGAATTGCTGCTTCTGGCTGTTCATGGCACCCTCCACCTGCTGGGGCAGGACGATGACACCCCCGCGGGGTGGCAGCAGATGATGGAAGATGCCCGGGAGATAGTGGCGGCCTGCCTGCGTGAGAGAGGGGCCGGATCACCCGGCTAGCGAGCCCAAGGGCTTCGCAGGGTACCCCAAAGTTGGGGCGTTGCCCCCCGGACCTGGGACGCGGCCAGGGGACGGGGGTGGCCTGAGCCGGGAGGCGGTGATGACGTTGGGAGGGAGATTTCGTAACCTGTTCCTGAGCGGGCTGGCGGTACTGGTTCCGGTGGTCCTCACCGTGTTTGCCCTCAAATGGCTGTTCAAGGTGGGGGATGGCGTCCTGCGTCCGCTGGTGGTGGGGCTGCTGGGCAGGTATGTGCCCGGGTTGGGCATCGTTTCCGGAGTCCTGTTCGTCCTGCTGGTGGGGTGGCTGGCGCGGGCGTATGTGGGCCGGTGGATATTCCGCGCGGTGGAGACGGCCTTCCTGCGCGTGCCCGTTGCCCGGGAGGTCTACAGTACGGTGAAGGCGGTGGTTGACGCGTTCTCCGGCCAGCACATGGCCCTGGGCCGGGTGGCCATGGTGGAGTACCCCCGTCCTGGCCTGTACTCAGTGGGGTTTGTCACGGGAGCAGGGCTCCGGGAAGCCTCTTCTCGCCTGGGAGAAGAGACCGTTTGTGTGTTCATCCCCACCACGCCCAATCCTACTTCCGGGTGGATGGTAGTGGTTCCCCGCTCCCAGGTGGTCTTCCTCGATCTAACCCCGCAGGAGGGGATGCGACTGGTGATATCGGCCGGGGCTGCGGAGTTGCGTCCGCGGAGGGAGTGAAATGACGTGCGGTACATATGCATGTTATTGCTCCTGGTCGCCGTTACGGTGTTGGCCTGCGGATGCTTCCGGGGCGGGGGCGAGCCCGCCGTGCCCGCCCGGGGGCCGGAGGGCCCCCCGGGGGGCACAGCAGCCCAACCGGAGGTACCCAGGCGGCCCTGCCCCCTTTGCGGGCAGCCGGTTCCCGAAGGCCTGATACATAGACGCCCTTTCGCCCTCATGATCGACAACGCCCCCCAGGCCCGCCCCCAATCCGGACTGGGGGAAGCGTGCCTGGTGTACGAGATGCTGGCGGAAGGCGGTATTACGCGTTTTCTGGCCTTCTACCTGCACCAGGACCCGCTCAGGGCTGGCCCCGTGCGCAGCGTGCGCCCCTACTTCCTCGACCTAGTCCTGCCCCTGGATGCCGTGCTGGGTCACGCGGGGGCAAGCGACCAGGGATTCGCGGACCTGCGGGCGCTGGGCGTACCTCACCTGGACGAGATATACGGAGGCGGGGAAGCTTACTGGCGGGTTTCCCCCTCGGAACGGAAGCCCCCCCACGCCACCTACACCTCGGGCGAGCTTTTCCGTGCCGCCATGGAGAAGCGGGGTTGGGAGAAAGAGGGACCGTTCCCGTCGCCGTTCCCCTTCCGGGACGCCGGGAAGGAAGGGCCGCCGGGCAAGGACGCCGTCCTGGTGACGGTATGGTACCCGGGAGGGTGGCAGGGATACCGGGTAAGTTATGCGTATGACAGGGACACGGGCAGATGGTTGCGCTCCGTGGATGATGAGCCCCATCGGGATACAGAAGGCCGCACCCTGTGGGCGCGCAACGTAATCGTACAGTTCGTCGAGATGCGGCAGATCCCCGGGGACAAACTCTTGCACATGGAAGCCAAGATGACCGGGCAGGGACGGGTGGTCGTGTTCAGCGGGGGCAAGTACCGGGAGGGGATCTGGCGCAAGCAGAGCCGCAAGTCTCCGGTCGTGTACCGGGACGAAAAGGGCCATCCCCTGGAAGTGGAGCCCGGTCCCACCTGGGTGCTGGTGGTACCGGTGGGTACGAAGGTGGAGATCAGGTGAGCGGGGAGGGTGACGCTCTGGCGGAGGAGGCTTTCCGTTCCGGGTTCGTAGGGGTAGTGGGGCGTCCCAACGTGGGGAAATCCACACTGGTCAACGCTCTGGTCGGGCGCAAGGTGGCCATCGTTTCCGAGAAACCCCAAACCACCCGTAACCGCATCCTGGGGGTGCTCAACGGGTCCGGGTATCAGATGGTGTTCCTGGATACCCCCGGGATGATCGAGCCTCGCTGCGAACTGGACCAGTTCATGGTGAAGATCACCCGCGGCACGGTCAGCGACGTGGACGTGGTGCTCTTGGTGGTCGATGGCACCCAGAATCCCGGTCCCGGCGAGAGGGCGCTGGTGGCCAGTTTCCCCCGCAAGCCTGTGGCGGCGGTGCTGGCCGTCAATAAGGTCGACCTCCTCACCGGACCAAAGGTGGCGGCTGCCCTGGAGGCATACCGGGAACTGTATGCCTTCCGGCATGCGGTGGCCATTTCTGCCCTCCTGGGCACCAACCTGGATCTCTTGCGGGATGCGATTTACGACTGCCTGCCTCCGGGGCCCCGCTATTATCCCGAGGACCTGGTTACCGATCAGCCCGACCACTTTTACGTGGCTGAGGTCATCCGGGAGAAGGTGCTGGACCTGGTCCGAGACGAGGTACCCTATGCGGTGGCCGTGGTGGTGGAAGAAATTACGCCCCGGCGCGACGACCTGCTTTACATCAGGGCCTACCTCTATTGCGAACGGGCTGGCCAGCGGGGCATCCTGGTGGGACACAACGCGCGGGTCCTGAAGACGGCGGGGACCAGGGCGCGGCAGGAACTGGAGGCGTACTTCGGGAAGAAGATATACCTCGACCTGTGGGTGAAGGTCAGGCGCGACTGGCGGGACGACCCCAGCACGCTGCAGCAACTGGGATACAGGTTGAAGTAGGTCATGGCCCTTTATCACGTGGAAGCCATAATCCTGCGCAGCCGCGACGTGGGCGAGGCTGACCGCCTGGTCACCGCGTATTCCCTGGAAGAGGGAAAGCTGGCTGCCATCGCCAGGGGCGCCCGTCGTCCGGGAAGCAGGCTGGCGGCGGCGGTGCAACCCTTTGCCTGCGCCCGTCTCCTTCTCTGGCGGGGGAAGCGCCTGGACGTGGTCACCCAGAGCCAGTTGCGGCAATCATTCCCCCGCCTCCGTTCCGACCTGGCCGGGGTGGCGGCGGCCAGCCTGCTCACGGAACTGGTGGACTCCTTCGCCCAGGAGCGCGACCCCGCCCCGTCTCTATTTGCGCTCCTGCGGGGCAGCCTGGCTGCCCTGGACGAGGCGGTGGGGGAAGCGGGGCGGTCGGTGGAGGCAGTGGTGTACGCCTTCGTGCTGGGCCTTCTGGCCCTGGCCGGGTACGCCCCGCGGCTGAGCCGTTGCGTATACTGCGGTGAGGATCCCGGGACAGGGGGTTGCTCCTTCGACGCCGGCGCGGGAGGGGTGGTGTGCGCGCGCTGCCGCGCCGGTAACCGTACTTCCCACCTGTCGGAAGCCTCCCGCAGGGTGCTGCTGCACCTGGCAGGTGCTTCCCCCCAGATGGCGTCCCGCCTTGCTGTGAGCCCGGGGACCATGGACGAGGTGCGGGCAGCGGTGGTGTCCTGCCTGGAGGTACGGCTGGATGCCCGACCGCGGGCCTGGGAATTCTGGTACCAGCAGGTGGGAAGGCGGTGAATCCCCTTGCCCGCTGATCCGGTTGCGCCGGACGTGCGGCGGCTGGTGTTGCCCACCCCGTATGCCGTGGGCCCCGTCAACGCCTACCTTCTCCTGGGGTCGGAACCCACGCTCGTCGACGCCGGTCCCGCCACCCCGGAGGGGGTGGAGACCCTGCTTGCGGGGCTGGCAGCGGCAGGGATGGAGCCGGGGGACGTGCGCCGTGTGGTCGTCACCCACGCCCATCCCGACCACTACGGAGGGTTGGCCCTGCTCCAGGAGGCCGGCTGGGAGGTGGCCGCCCACCCCCGGGCCCTGCTGTGGATGTCGGGCGACCCGGTTTTGCTGGAAGCCCGGGTATCGTTCTACCTGGGGTTCCTGCACCGGGCCGGGGTACCAGACAGGGTCCTGCGAGTCATGGAGCGACAAGGCCTGGGGCTGCGGCAGTACCCCCGGGGGGTCAGCGTGCACCGTTTCCTCGAGGAGGGCGACTTGGTGCCGGCCGGAGATGACCTGCTGGTGGTGCACCACACGCCGGGGCACGCCTCTTCGGCGCTCTGCCTGGAGCGTCCGCGGGACGGCCTGCTTTTCTCGGGGGATACCCTCCTGGGCCACATATCTTCCAACGCCGTCGTGGAGCCGGTGGATTCCTGGTCGGGGGAACGCCGGCACAGTTTACCCGAGTACCTGAGGACCCTGGCGCACCTCCAGACCATGGCGGTTCGTCTCGTGTTGCCCGGTCACGGCGACCCCATCTGCGACCCGGGTGAGCTGGTCTCGCGGCGCCTGAAGTTCTACGAGTTGCGCCGGGATCGGGTATTGGACCTCTTGCGGGCGGGTCCGGCTAGCGTGTACGCCCTCTCTCTTTCCCTGTTTCCCGATCTCGCGGAGGACCAGCTCTTCCTGGCGCTGTCCGAAACCGTGGGTTACCTCGACCTGCTGGAAGAAGAAGGGCTGGTGGGGCATACCGCGCATGCTGGTGTGCATATGTATCACCGTATCCCCGGCGGGGCAGCGGTCTAGCCCGGCGTTCCGGGTGCTCATCAGAGGCAGGGGACGGGGATGCCGGTCACGCTCACGTTTCTCGACGGTGTGGGGTGCATAGGAGGCACCAAGGTACTCCTGGAGGCGGACTCGGGAAGCCTGCTCCTCGACTTTGGGGTCAACTTTGCTGCGGAACGGGCGTTCTTCGATGAGTTTCTCCGTCCCCGCGGTTCTGTGGGGATCGGTGACCTGCTGGAGCTGGGCCTCCTACCCCCGCTGCGGGGCATATACCGCCGCGACCTGGATCAGCCCGCCCGGCAGTGGTGGAGCCGGTTGGAGGGGCGACGAGGTTACCGCCAGGTGGAGGTGGCGGGTGTGCTCCTCAGCCACGCCCACCTCGACCACAGCGGGTACACATCCTTCCTGGAAGGCACCATCCCGGTCTTTACCGGCCTGGCGTCGGCGGTGATCGCCAAGGCGGTGCAGGACACCGTCCCCGGCACCATGGAGCGGGAAGTGGCCTATCTCACCCCGCGGGAAGAAAAGGAGGGCCTGCTGCGGGCGGTCGATTACCGCAAAGCTCCCGCCCGGCTGCGCCCCTTCGTGGTATTTTCCCCTGGGTTCACCGCTGCCCGCTCCCAGGCTGCTGCGGAGTTCTGGCTGCGACCAGCCGCCTCCCGCGAGCTGGAAGGGGATCCCCTACGGGTGGTGGAAGGCCGCGAGGCTCTAGTGGCGGGGATGCGCGTGCGCTGGTGGCCCGTGGATCACTCTGTGCCGGGTGCCGGTGCCTTCGCTGTCGAGACCCCGGCCGGATGGGTGGTGTACACCGGCGACCTGCGCCTGCACGGGTCGCGCGGTCACCTGACCCGGGCCTTCGCAGAGGAAGCTGCACGTCTGCAGCCCGCCCTGCTCCTCTGCGAGGGTACCCACCCCCGCACCGGGACCCCCGTGGGCGAAGAAGAGGTACGGCAGAGGGCGTGCGAGGCGATCCGTCGGGCGGAGGGGCTGGTGATCGCCGATTTCGGGCCCCGGCATGTGGAGCGCCTGCTCTCCTTCCTGGAGGCTGCCCGTGTTGCGGGGCGTCGGCTGGCGGTCACCGCCCGCGACGCGTACCTCCTGGAAGCGCTGCATGCAGCCGGAGAAGGCGATGCGCCCGACCCGTTTGGCGAGCCCTGCCTGGCGGTGTACTTCGAGGCCAAGGTGCAGCGGCCAGTATGGGAGCGCATCCTGATGGAGCGTTACCTGTCCTCGTGCCCGGACCGGGTGGTTTCCGCCCGCGAAGTCGCCGCCCGGCCGGGCGAGTACGTGTGCGCTTTCTCTTACTGGGACCTGAGCGAACTGGTGGACATTGCCCCGCGCGGGGGCACGTATATTTACTCATCCACGGAGGCGTTCAACGAGGAAATGCACACGGACCTGGACCGCCTCCGCAACTGGATCTCCCACTTTGGCCTGCGTCTGCTCGGTGATCCGGGCGACCGCGCCGGCCAGGGCCGCGATCCCGGCTGGCACGCCAGCGGGCATATCCACGGCGCCGGCCTGGTGGAACTGGTAGAGACCATCCGCCCCCGCGCCCTGGTGCCCATCCATACGGAGGACCCGGCCTTCTTCCGGGAGAACCTGGGCCACCTCGCCCGGGTGGTCATCCCCGAGCCCGGCTCGACCCTCACGCTGTAACGCAGGTGTCAGCGCAGGCCCAGGTATTCGGCGATGTTGGCCCGCTCCACCTGCACTGGGCGGATCCTTCCGGTCAGAGAGGTCATCAGGGACGTCACCCCCGGCCCGTGACCCGAAGTGTAAGAGTCACTGTGGACCACGACGCCGATAATGACTGCTCCCCGGCGGTAGCTGCGTCCGTAGTACGAGGAAGCGTCCCGGATGGCCACAATGTCGCCCAGGCGGAGCCGGTCCAGCCCCAGTTCGCGCAGTCCCTCTTTCTCCATGGAGGTGATGTCGTAGTCGCCCCGCTCGGCGGCCGCCGATCCCAGCCCGCTCCCCATGAACTCAGGGGGGACGATGCCCGCCACCGGCACCTCCAGGACGCCATTCTTCTCCTGGATACCCATCTTGTCCAGCAGGCGCGGGTCCAGGTTCATACACTTGACGTCGGGGTATCCCTCGATCTCCAGGCCCTGGCCCCACGCCCGCACCTGGATCTTATCGCCAATTACCAGCTTCTCCAGTACCTCGGGCGGGAAGTCGATGAGGACGTGCTCTATCCCCCCGTGCTTGCCCGTCACCACTCCTTTGGCCCCCTTGGCATCGCCCGAGACCACATAGGCATCGTTGCCCACGCAGCACAGGGTGTTGTAGCCGTGGTTGGGGTTGTCGTCCTTGTTCCTGGTGCTTACACCGGGCTCCACGTGGTCACCCGCCCAGCCGAAGGCGGGGTCGCCCACCCTTACGTTGTAGGTGATGCCACCCGTAGCCGGCAGCACCCGGGCCACCCCGTCGTATCCCACCCGGTGCGGAGGCTGTGCTCCTCCCGGGCTCGATACCTCGCCCAGCACCGATATCATAACCAGCCGCTCCCTGTTCGTCTTCAGCACACGAACACCCCTCTCTCGCAGGTACGTGTATCAGGCTTCGCCACCCTGCCCCCGCCGACCTGCCGGCGCCGACGTGCGGTTCGTCAGTTTTCGCGGGCCGGGCAGGGATGCAGGGGGAAACTGAAGTAAGAGGGAGTAGGCAAGCTTGCCGCGCGATGTGCACATGGAGGAGAGAAGCACATGGTTTCACGGGAGCAGGTTCTGGAAGCACTTGGCAGGGTGATGGATCCGGAGCTCGGTCGCAGCCTCACCGAGCTGGGTATGGTCAGGAGTGTTCAGGTCGAGGGAGGGAAAGTGCGGGTGGGGGTGGCTCTCACCGTGCCGGGGTGCCCCCTGCGCAACAAGATCCGGGACGATGTGGTGGCCGAGGTCGGGCGTCTCCCTGGGGTAGAGGGGGTGGAGGTAGACCTGTCGGCCATGACCGACGCCGAGCGCGACGCCCTGGGTGAGCGGCTGCGGCGGGAGATGGCCCGTCCCACTGGCATCATGAGCCCCGCCTCCCGCACCCGGGTAATCGCAGTGGGTAGCGGCAAGGGGGGTGTGGGCAAGTCCACTGTCACCGTCAACCTGGCGGCGGCGCTGGCGGCAGCCGGCCGCGAGGTGGGCCTGCTCGACGCCGACATCCACGGCTTCAGCATTCCCCACCTGCTGGGGATCAATGGTACCCCCCGCGCCGAGAACGGGAGGATCATCCCCCTGGAGCGCCACGGCATGAAGGTGATGTCCATCGGCTTCTTCCTGCCCGAGGACCAGCCCATCATCTGGCGGGGCCCCCTGCTCATCCGGGCACTGCAGCAGATGCTCCAGGACGTAGAGTGGGGCGACCCCGAGTTCCTCTTCATCGACCTCCCGCCCGGAACCGGCGACATCCCCCTGTCGGTGACCCAGATGCTGCCCCGGAGTGCGCTGGTGCTGGTGACCACCCCCCAGCCCGCCTCGGTCCAGGTGGCCACCCGGGCGGGGGCCTTCGCCCGCCGGGCCCATCAGGAGATCCTGGGTGTGGTGGAGAACATGTCCTGCTTCATCTGCCCGGGGTGCGGTCGCCGCAGCTACGTGTTTGGCCGGGGTGGGGGAGAGGAGCTGGCACGGCACCTGGGCGTGCCTTTCCTGGGGGAAATTCCCCTCACAGAGGAGGTCCGCGCCGGTTCGGACCTGGGCCGACCGGTGGCCATCTACCAGGCGGACAGCGAGGCCGGACGCGCATTTGCTGCCATCGCCCGCCGACTGACGGGCTGACCTGGCATTACGGCGCCTTCCTGGAAACGCGGTCTTGCTCTGCGGCGGCCCGGTCCTCTCGTTCCTCCGGATGACGGAGCAAATCGGTCAGATCTCGGGCGTTTTGCAGGGCAAACCCCTGGGCGTCGTTGTTGAAGTAAGCGAAGACGTCCCGGCCCCCCGCGCGCCACCGGGTGATTTTCTCCACCCAGGCCCTCAACTCTTCCGTAGAGTAGCAGGAACTGTAAAGCCTGTGGCTGCCGTGAAAGCGGACGTACACGAAATCGGCAGTGACCTCCTCGCAGGAGGGCCAGCGGGGTGCGTCCGCCACGCACAGGGCCAGATTGCGCTGTCTCAGGAACTCATAGAGTTCTGGGGTGAACCAGCTCTGGTGCCGGAACTCGAAGGCGTGCCGGGTGGCGCCCGCCACGCTCTCGAGGACGGTGCAGAAGGGCTCCAGCCTGCTCAGGTCCAGGCGGAAGCTGGGCGGGAACTGCCAGAGTACCGCTCCTAGCTTCTCCTTGAGTTCGCCCGCGTGGGCGAAGAACCGCCTGGTATCCTCCTCCACATCGGCCAGCCTCTTGAGGTGCGTGATAAGCCGGCTGCCCTTGATGGCGAAGGTGAAGTCCGGCGGCGTCTGTTCGTACCACCCGGCGAAGGTGCTGCGGCGGGGCAGGCGGTAAAAGGTGACGTTCAGTTCCACGGTCGGGAACGTCCGGGCGTAGTAGGACAGCCACTGGCGAGCGGGAAGCTCCTCGGGATAGAAACGCCCCCGCCAGTGCCCGTAGTTGTACCCGCTGGTGCCGATCAACAGCCCCGCTTGTCTGCCGGCCACGGCTGACTCAGTCATTCCCATCCCCACCTGCGCTGCTATCCCGGGTTTTGTTCGATGAAACGGGCTGTCATTCCTCGCCCCACCAGGTGCCGGGCGGCACCCGTGCTGTAACATCGGGTATGTTGGGGCCAGCGTGCTTGGCGGTCGGCTGCTAGGGTTTCTCTATTGTCGCCTGCTCGAACAGGGCGAGCACGCGTTTGGCGTCCGAGACTAGGAGGTCAGGGTAGGCGTGCCATCCCCTCTCGCTGATGAGGCGGGCGACCATGCTGGCGCCCACGTAGTAGCCGTAGCGGGAGGGCGTGCCATCGGGCAGAAAGGCTGATTGGCCGACGAACATGTCGGTCTCGGGCCACGGCCGGTCCCAGGCGGCCAGGGCCCGCTCCCACATCTCGCCCTGACGCTCCTGGGCCGCGGCCATCTGCTCCGGGCTCCAGAAGAGCAGTTCTCTGAGCAGTTCCGGGGTGATGGGAGCACCGGCGATGTAGGCCGGGCAGAGGGTGGCCAGTCCTTCGTTTACCAGCATCTCCCTTGCGGGCACTCGCTGCATGAGCCGGGTCAGTTCGACCGGGTCGTTGAGGTCCACGTGGGGCGGCATGAGGTCCCGGATCGTCTCGGGGTGGGCTATGCGCACGAGGTGGGCGTATTCGTGCTGCACCAGGTGCGCGAGGTTCCGGTTGACCGCGACCAGTTCCAGACCCAGGATGAGCACCGGGTGGCCGCGGGCAAAGGTAAGACCCCCGTCCACCATTCCGAAGCCCCAAATTAGGTTAACCTCCGGAGGAAAGGACGCTAGGGGGGGTAGTGCTTTTTCTGCCGCCTGCAGGGCGAGGGCGATCTCTCGGGAACCATCTCTTTTCTGCCATGCCTGCACGCGGTCTGCGTACCAGCCGAGGTCCATCCGCTCAACCAGCTCCCTCATGCTGAGACCCAGCCAGAACAGATGGGTGGCGAGCATCCCTTGCAGGACGGCGCCGTGGGTTGATAGGTACGCTTCCTCGTACTGCCCCCACCGGTCGCCAGGGGTTGCTCGTGCGGCGTCGAGGAAGCGCAAGAAGTCCGGGGTGCTGTCGATCAGGGCCGTTCGCATCGCAGCTCAAAACGTCCCTTCAGTACTGGAAGTAGATGAAGGCGTTGGGCCGGGGCCGGCTAGAGGATGCGGTAGACGGCCATGACACGGCCCACCAGAGTAGGGGGTGAGGAAGAGTCCAGCGGCTGTCCTGTAATCGGATGGGTGTAGAGGGGGTTGCCCTCAGGGCCGTAGTAGCGCAGCAGCACGGGAAGCTCTCCCGCTATGCCCAGTACGATGTCGCCGGGAGACAGGGGCGCCTCGGGATCGACGGCCAGGTGGTCACCGGCCATGAAGAACGGGAAGTACTCTCCCGACAGCCAGTCTACGGCAAATGCCTTCTCACTCAGGTTGCGCCGGGGAAGCGGGCTCACCCCCGCCCACACTGGCCCCCCGTCCGGCCCCAGCCCGCGGGCCAGGGGGAGCAGATCCGTGGTGTAAGGGGTCTTTCGTTCTCTCACCCGGGGTGCGATCGGCGAAGGGCGCCGCATGCGTTCCGGATACACTCCGGTGAGGACCGCCTTCTTGAATTCTTTGAACCCGCGGAAGCGGGCCTTGTGTAACCAGTAGTAGATGGACTTCTGCTCTGCGTATCCCAGCGCCTGCGCGAGTTCGTGGACGGTTATGGCCGGATTTTGCCGGACCATCTCAGCCATCTGCTCCAGCACATCCAAGGGTGCCCATCCCTTTACGGCCAGGCTGGATAGTGATTACACCTCGGGGAGGGCATACCTTTACCCGTGTTGGGTAACACCCTTCCAGGTTTCGTGTATCCTTAAAACGCTGTCTTCAGACAGTCCTCGTCGGGTGTTGCGGAGGTCGACGGACGACGTCCTCCAGGAATGCCCGGAAAGGCGGCCCCAGATCGGCCCGCGCCAGAGCGAATTCGACGGTGGCCATTAGGAATCCCAGTTTGTCCCCCACGTCGTACCGGGTGGCGCGAGGACGGTATGCGTACAGGGGTTTGCGTAGGGCCAGTTCGCGCAGGGCGTCAGTGAGTTGGATTTCGCCCCCGAACCCGGGTGGTTGCCGTTCCAAAATGGCGAATACTTCGGGATCGAGTACATAGCGCCCCACGATGGCCAGGTTGGAAGGCGCCTGCTCGACCGGAGGCTTTTCCACCAGGTCGTGCACCCGGTACAGCCCGGGGGAAATCTCCACGGTGCTTACCACGCCGTAGCGCGATACCTCTTGGGGAGGCACCGGCACCACGGCTATGACGCTGGCCTGAAGGCGGGTGGCCACGTCCACCAGTTCGGCCAGGCAGGGTCGATCTCCCACGAATATTTCGTCCCCCAGGAGCACGGCGAATGGCTCCTGGCCCACGTGATGGCGCGCCATGAGCACCGCATGCCCCAGCCCGCGCGGCTCTGGCTGCCGTACGTAATGGACGAACGCCTCGTTCTCCTGCTGGATGAGATCCAGCAGGTGACCTTTGCTGCTTTGCTTGAGGTGGCTCTCCAGTTCAGCGGCCCGGTCAAAGTGATCCTCTATGGCCCGCTTGTTCTTACCCGTCACCAGCAGGATATCCTGGATACCGGCGGCCAGTGCCTCCTCGACCACGTACTGGATGATGGGTGTATCCACCAAAGGCAGCATTTCCTTGGGCTGCGCTTTGGTAGCCGGCAGAAACCGCGTCCCCAGTCCGGCTGCCGGGATCACGGCCTTCTTTACCCGCATGGTCCATCCCCTTCTCGCTTGCGCTGGGCCATCACGGCCCATATGTGCGGGTCTTCTTGCGGCGCAGCTATGGGTAACCTAGCCACCGGGTTGCACGTGGTAACTTAGCCACCGGGCCCTGGCATTCCTGCCCGGCGGCCTGGCGATGGGGCCGGGTGGCCACCGGCAGCGAGCGGCGGCCAGACAGCGGGCGGCCGGAGGGAGGAGGGTTGACCCCCGGGGCGGGCATTGCTACACTGGGCGCAGTGAACGCGAGGGGGTGCGCCCTTGGCTTATCTACAGGAGCTCATCCATACCCTGGACCGCTTCTGGGCCGGGCAGGGGTGCCTGATCTGGCTGCCGTACGACGTGGAGAAGGGAGCGGGTACCATGAACCCCGCTACCTTCCTGCGGGTGCTGGGCCCCGAACCCTGGCGGGTGGCCTATGTGGAGCCTTCCCGCCGGCCTGCCGACGGCAGGTACGGCGAGAACCCCAACCGGCTCTACCAGCACCTTCAGTACCAGGTGATCATGAAGCCCTCGCCCGACAACATTCAAGAGATTTATTTGGAGAGCCTGGAGGCTATCGGCCTCGACCGGCGCCAGCACGACGTGCGCTTCGTGGAGGACAACTGGGAATCGCCCACCCTGGGCGCCTCCGGCCAGGGCTGGGAGGTCTGGGTGGATGGAATGGAGATCACCCAGTTCACCTATTTCCAGACCGTGGGGGGCCGGGAATGCCGCCCGGTGGCAGTGGAGATCACATACGGACTGGAGAGGCTGGCCGCCTACATTCAGGGGGTCGAAGACGTGTACCAGGTGGCCTGGTCCCCCCATCTCACCTATGATGACCTGTTCCGGGAGAATGAAAGGGAGCAGTCCCGTTACAGCTTCGAAGTGGCCGATGTAGCCCTTATGCGCCAGTTGTTCGACGCCTACGAGGCAGAGGCAGTCCGCTGCCTGGAGGCGCGGTTGCTCCTGCCGGCTTACGACTATGTGCTCAAGTGCTCTCACACCTTCAACATCCTGGATGCCAGGGGTGCCGTGAGTCTCGGGGAACGTACCTCTTACCTGGCCCGGTGTCGTCACCTGGCCCGGCGGTGCGCCGACCTGTACCTGGAGCAAAGGGAGCAGGCCGGCTACCCGTGGCAGGAACGCTGGGGTTCCTAGCGACACCGCCACGTCTGCTGACCCGGCCAACCCGCACAAACGTGGGGATACGGTAGGCGTCCCAGGGCAGGATGCTCTTCGGGAGGGAGAGATGGGTGGACTTCGTACTGGAACTGGGGATGGAGGAGGCGCCGGCCCGCTTTCTGCCCCCGGCGCTGGATCAACTGGAGGAACGTACGCGCCAGGCCCTTGAGGAGGCGCGCCTGGGGTGGAGCTCCCTCTCCACCATGGGGACGCCCCGCCGTCTGGTGTTGTTGGTGGAAGGGTTGCCGGAGCGGCAGGAGCCGCGGGTGGTCAAGGTCAGGGGCCCCGCCCGGCGGGTGGCCTTTGACGATCAGGGAAACCCGACCCGGGCGGCACTGGGGTTTGCGGCCAGCCAGGGAGTGAGGGTGGAGGATCTGGTGGTCGAAGACACGCCGGGCGGTGACTACGTGTTTGCCCTCCGGGTGGAAGAAGGACGTCCCACCGGCCAGGTGCTGGCTGCCCTCGTCCCTCAGGTGCTGGGGCAGCTTGAGTTCCCCCGCATGATGCGGTGGGGGCGAGGTGAGCACCGTTTCGTGCGACCCGTGCGCTGGATCCTGGCCCTGCTCGACAACCAGGTGGTACCGTTCACCTTTGCGGGGGTAGAGAGCGGCCGGGCGACACGGGGGCATCGATCCCTGCACCCCGCCGCAGTGGGGGTTGACCACGCCCGTGCTTACCTTCAGGTGGTGGCGGGGGCGGGGGTGGTTCCCGACCCGGTCCTCCGCCGTCGGCAGATCAAGGAGCAGGTGGAACAGGCGGCAGCATGGGTGGGCGGACAGGCCCTCTGGGACGAGGAACTGGCAGAGGAAGTTACGTTCCTGGTCGAGCACCCCGTGGCGGTGTGGGGCCGCTTCCACCCCGACTACCTCGCCCTGCCCCGCGATGTGATCATCACTGTGCTCCGGCACCACCAGCGGTTTTTCGCCGTCCGCGACCCGGGCGAACCGGCCCGGTTGCTTCCCGCCTTCGTGGCGGTGCGGGATGGGGGGCAGGAGGGACTGGATACCGTTCGGGAGGGTTACGAGCGGGTGGTGCAGGCCAGGCTGGCCGATGCCCGTTTCTTTTACGCGGAGGATCTCAAGGTGCCCCTGGAGCGCTGGGGGGAGTCTCTGGCCGGGGTCGGGTTCCTGGAGGACATGGGGACTCTGCAGGACAAGGTGGCCCGGATGGAGATCCTGGTGGGCTTCCTGGCTTACGCTTTCGGCCTGGACGGGCGCCTGGCCACGGTTTGCCGAAGGGCTGCCCGCCTTTCCAAAGCCGACCGGGCTACGCACATGGTGAGAGAGTTGCCCGAACTGGAGGGCATCATGGGCAAGGAGTATGCCCTGCACTCGGGAGAGGATCCCGCCGTGGCTGAGGCCATTCGCGAGCACTACCTCCCCCGTTATGCCCAGGACGAACTGCCCTCTTCCATGGCCGGGATGGTGGTGAGCCTGGCCGACCGCCTGGACACCCTGGTGGGCGCTTTTGCCGCCGGCCTGGAGCCAACGGGGTCCCAGGACCCCTACGGGCTGAGGCGCGCCGCCTACGGGCTGGTGCGCATCCTGTGGGCCGCGGGCTTGCGCCTTTCCCTGGGCTGGGCGATCGAAGAAGCGCAGGCCGCCTACCGGCAGGTGCTGGGGCGGGCGGAGCTGGTGGGGGGAGAGGCGGCGGAGCGGGTGAAAACCTCTCTGCTGGAATTCTTGCGTCACCGGATCCGTAACCTTTTCGGGGAGCAGGGTATCCGGCCCGACTTCGTCGAGGCCGTGGTCGCCAGGACGGACGACGTGAGCGACGCCTGGAACCGGGCCCGGACGCTGCAGGAGGTCAAGGACTACCCCGAGTTCACCGATGCCCTGGCCGCCTTCCGGCGGGTGGTGACCCTGGCCGAGAAGGCGGAAGACGATGCCGTAGAGCCTGGACTCCTGCGGGAGCCTCCCGAACGCCAGTTGTGGGAAGCATACCTTGCTTGCAGCCCCACTGCCCGTGCCTATGCGGAGGCGGGTGACTGGCGGCGCTTTCTGGCGGCGGTGGCCACCCTGCGGCCTTCCGTGGACAGCTTCCTGGATAACGTGCTGGTGATGGCACCGGAGGAGCCCCTGCGCCGCAACCGGCTGGCCCTTCTACGGCGCTTGGCCGACCTCTTAGGGCTCCTGGGTGACCTCTCGCGCGTGGTCGTACTGTAGGCCGCGCCGGTCCCTGTATTTGGAACAAAGTGGGGGCAAAGAGGATGAGAGGGGGGCCGGCGGCGAAATAGGGTAAGCACGTGCCGGGGTGGTGATCACGTGGACGACGGCGACGGGACCCGGACCCTCGTCTTTGTGGTTTCCGACTCATTGGGTGAAACCGCCGAACTGGTGGCGCGGGCGGCTGCCATCCAGTTCGATTCCCATCGCATGGAGTTTGTGCGCGTCCCGTACGTGGAGGACGCCCGCATGCTCATGGGTGTTTTTGAACACGCACGTACCAGGCCCAGCCTGGTGGTGTACACCCTGGTGCGTCCTGACTTGAGGAAGCTCGTGCAGGAGTATTCCGCACGCCTGGGAATCCCGGCGGTGGATGTGCTGGGTCCCCTTCTGGAGGCCATGCAGAAGGTGGCCGGTTTTCCACCCCGGCTCCAACCAGGGTTGATCCGCCAGCTCGACGAGGCCTACTTTCGCCGCATTGAAGCAGTGGAATTCGCCGTCAAGTATGACGACGGGCGGGACTTGAGGGGGCTGGCTCGCGCCGACCTGGTTCTGGTGGGGGTTTCCCGGACGTCCAAGACCCCGGTAAGTCTGTACCTGGCGCAGCGCGGCTACAAGGTGGCTAACGTTCCCCTGGTACCGGAGATACCGTTGCCGGCTGAGTTGCTGGCCCTTCCCCGGGGCAAGGTGGTGGGGCTCACCATCCAGCCCGAGTCCCTGTGCGCCATCCGCAGCGAGCGGGTCAAGGCCATGGGCCTTAACGGTCCTGCTCGCTACGCCGACCCCGACCGGGTGCGGGAAGAGCTGGCCTATGCCCGCGAGGTATTTCGCCAGTTGGGGTGTCCGGTGGTGGACGTTACCTACCGGGCGGTGGAGGAGACCGCCAACCGGGTACTGGAAGCGATGAGGCGTCTCAGGGAGGGGGAAACCGTTGAGTAGTCAAACTGCCGACCCATACGTGTACATGTTCGAGGAAGGTCAGGGTTCCTGGCGCCACCTGCTGGGAGGCAAGGGTGCGGGTTTGGCGGAGATGACCCGCATCGGTCTGCCCGTCCCACCGGGATTCACCATCACGACTCGGGCCTGCGCGGCGTACTACCGCCTGGGAAAGCGCCTGCCGCCCGGCTTGTGGGACGAGACCAGGGCAGCCATGGGGCGCCTGGAAGAAAAAACGGGCAGGCGGTTCGGCGACCCCACGCACCCGCTGCTGGTTTCGGTGCGCTCGGGCGCTCCGGTTTCCATGCCCGGGATGATGGACACTATCCTGAACCTGGGCCTGAACCACAGCACGGTGGCTGGCCTGGCCGCCGAAACCGACACCGGCTTTGCTTACGATTGCTACCGCCGTTTCATCCAGATGTTCGCAAACGTGGTCCTCAAGTTGGAACACCGGCGATTTGAGGAACTGCTGGAGGCAAAGAAGCGATCGGTGGGCGTCGAGGCGGATCAGTTCATGCCGGCCGAGGCCTGGCAGGAACTGGTTGAGGAGTACCTGGCCCTGGTGGAGAGGGTGACAGGACAACCCTTCCCTCAGGATCCCTGGCAGCAACTGGAGAGAGCCATCGGGGCGGTGTTCGAGTCCTGGGACAACCCGCGCGCCCAGGTGTACCGGCGGGTGAACCGCATCCCCGACGACCTGGGTACGGCCGTGAATGTGCAGGCCATGGTGTTCGGTAACCTGGGGGAGCACTCGGCCACCGGCGTGATGTTCACCCGCAATCCTTCTACCGGGGAAAAGCAGGTGTACGGCGAGTATCTGGTCCGGGCTCAGGGGGAGGATGTGGTGGCCGGGCTGCGCACTCCCCAGCCCCTGGTGAAGATGCGGGAGGAGATGCCCGCCACCTATGAGCAGGTGCTTGAAGTTGCCCGCCTGCTCGAAGAGCACTACCGCGATGTGCAGGACATCGAGTTCACCGTGCAGGAGGGCAAGTTGTTCGTCCTGCAGACCAGGTCGGCCAAGCGGACAGCCCGGGCTGCCATCCGCACGGCGGTGGATATGGTCAGGGAGGGTCTGATCAGCCGGGAGGAGGCCCTGACCCGGGTGGATCCGGCCCAGGTGGTGCAGATACTTCACCGGGGGGTTGAGCCCGACGTCAAGATCCCGCCCCTGGCGCAGGGGCTTCCCGCTTCCCCGGGGGCTGCCACCGGAAAGGTGGTCTTCGATGCCGACCTGGCGGAGGCGCTGGGTGCTCAGGGAGAGGCGGTCATCCTGGTGAGGCCGGAGACCACCCCCGATGACATGCACGGCATCGTCCAGAGCCGGGGCATCCTCACCAGCCGCGGAGGGATGACCTGTCACGCTGCCATCGTGGCCCGCCACATGGGCAAGCCCTGCGTGGTGGGATGCGAAGCCATCCGCATCGATCTGGAGAAGCGCGAATTCTGGGTGGGGGACAAGTTACTGAGGGAAGGGGATGTGATTTCCATCGACGGGGCCACCGGGCGCGTGTTCGCGGGGGAAGTCCCCCTGGTGGATCCCGAGTTGAGCCCGGAGTTCCTGGAGCTCCTCGCGTGGGCCGATGAGGTGCGGCAACTGGGGGTGCGGGCCAACGCCGACACCCCCCAGGATGCCAGGCGGGCCCGCGAGTTCGGGGCGGCGGGGATAGGATTGTGCCGGACGGAGCACATGTTCATGGCGCAGGATCGCCTGCCCGTGGTCCAGGAGATGATCATGGCGGAGACCGAAGAGGAGAGGCGGGCAGCCCTGGACCGGCTCCTTCCCATGCAGGAAGACGACTTCTACCACATCCTGCGCACCATGGAAGGCCTGCCGGTTACCATCCGTCTCCTTGACCCACCCCTGCACGAGTTCTTGCCCCGTACTGAAGAACTGGTCGAGCGCGTGCGCGAACTCCGCGCCGGGCTGACGGATGCCGTTGGCCAGATGGCGGAGGAACTGGCGCGGGCGGAGAGGCTCTTGCGGCGGGCCCGTGCCCTGCAGGAGGCCAACCCTATGCTGGGGTTCCGGGGCTGCCGTCTGGGGATTCTCTACCCCGAAATATACGAGATGCAGGCCCGTGCCATTTTCCAGGCTGCTGCCCGCCTGCGCAAAGAAGGGGTGGATGCCCGGCCCGAGGTGATGATCCCCGTGGTGGGTATCGCCCGCGAACTGGAAATCTTGCGGGAACTGGTACTGCGGGTGGGCCGGGAGGTCATGGCGGCGGCCGGGGTTAGTTTCCCCCTGGTGGTGGGGACCATGATCGAGGTCCCCCGGGCCTGCCTTACCGCAGGAGAGATCGCCCGCCATGCCGACTTTTTCTCGTTCGGGACCAACGACCTCACCCAGACCACCTTTGGCTTCTCCCGCGACGACGCCGAGGCCAAGTTCCTGCCCCAGTATGTGGAGCGCAAGCTGGTACCCGAGAATCCCTTCATGACACTGGATGAACAGGGCGTGGGCCGCCTCATGGCCATAGCCGTCCAGGAAGGGAGGGCTACCCGGCCCGACCTCAAGGTGGGCATTTGCGGTGAGCACGGCGGTGACCCCGCGTCCATAGATCTCTGTCACCGGTTGGGCCTGGATTACGTGAGTTGCTCTCCTTTTCGCGTCCCCATAGCCCGGCTGGCAGCGGCCCGGGCGGCCATCCGGGCCCGGAACCGGTCGGGGAGGTGAAAGGGCAGCCGTGTCCGGGTGGCCCCGGGTCCGGGAAGCGACCGAAGAGCTGGAGGAGCGCATCCTTTCCCCACGGGCGACCCTCAGCAGCCGCAGCCGGGGCCGTCTGCGCCCGGAGGAGCCATGCCCCGTGCGCACCGCCTTTCAGCGGGATCGGGACCGCATCATCCACAGCAAGGCCTTCCGCCGCCTGAAACACAAGACGCAGGTGTTCATCGCTCCGGAGGGCGATCATTACCGCACCCGCCTGACCCACACCCTGGAGGTGGCCCAGATCGCCCGCACCATCGCCCGCGGGCTGCGCCTGAACGAAGATCTGACTGAGGCCATCGCCCTCGGGCACGACCTGGGCCACACCCCCTTCGGCCACGCCGGGGAGGACGTCCTGCAGGCAGTGCACCCGGGTGGCTTTCGCCACAATGAACAGGGGTTGCGAGTGGTGGACGTGCTGGAGAACGGGGGCCGGGGGCTCAACCTTACCTGGGAGGTGCGGGACGGTATCCTGTGCCACGTGCCCGACCGGGAGCCGTCCACCCCCGAAGGCCAGGTGGTACAGCTGGCGGACCGCATCGCCTTCCTGAACCATGACATCGATGACGCCATCCGGGGCGGGGTACTGGCGCCCGGCGACCTGCCCCGTTCATGTCTGGAAGTACTGGGCCGGACTCACTCGGAGCGCATCGCCACCATGGTGCGGGACGTGATCCACACCTCCTGGGACTCCGACCGGGTGGGCATGAGTGCGTCCATCGCCGAGGCGACCGAGGAACTCCACCGCTTCATGTTCGCGCGGGTGTACACCGACCAGGCACGCGCCAAGCGGGAGGAGGCGAGAGCCCGCCGCATGCTGGAGATGCTGTACCGCCACTACCTGGAGCATCCCGAGGAGATGTACGAGGGCGCGGGCCCTCCCCCCGGTGAAGATGTGGCCAGGGCCGTGTGCGACTACGTGGCCGGCATGACCGACCGCTTCGCCATCACCCAGTATTGCCGTACATTCCTGCCCGCCCCCTGGGGACGTCCCGTATGAGAGAAGGCCTGGATTCCCGATTCCTGGAGCAGGTGCGGTCCCGGTCCGACATAGTGGAAGTACTGGGGCAGTACCTGGATCTGAAGAAGGCAGGCAAAAACTACGTGGGCCTGTGCCCCTTCCATCCCGACCGCCGGCCTTCGCTGAGCGTGTCCCCGGAACGGCAGATGTTCTATTGCTTCGCCTGCGGGGCGGGCGGCGACGTGTTCACCTTCGTCATGAAGCGAGAAGGCGTGTCCTTTGCAGAGGCGGTGCGGTTCCTGGCCCGGCGGGCCGGCATTCCCTGGCCGGGACGTCACCTCACGCCCCCGGAGGAAGCCCGCAGCCGGCACCGGCGCCGCCTTCTGGATGCCCTTGCCCTGGCGGCCGAGTTTTTCAATGAGCGGCTGATGGGGGGCAACGAGGGGGAAGGGGCACGGGCTTACCTCGTCCAGCGGGGGATCAGCGAAGAAACGGCGCGCCGGTTCGAGCTGGGGTACGCTCCCGCGAGCTGGGACGCCCTGGCGAAGTTCCTGGTCCGGCAGGGCTTCACGGAGCAGGAACTCGCTGACGCGGGCCTGGTGGTGCCGCGCGAGAGCGGCGGGGTGTACGACCGCTTCCGTCACCGCCTCATTTTCCCCATCTGGGACGTGCACGGGCAGGTAATAGCCTTCGGCGGGCGGGCTCTGGACGATACCCAGCCCAAGTACCTCAACTCCCCGGAGAGCCCGGTGTTTCAGAAGGGCAGCAGCTGGTACGCCCTTCACCTGGCACGGGACGCCATCCGGCGGGACCGGAAGGCGGTGGTGGTGGAGGGCTACATGGACGTGATCTCTGCCCACCAGGCCGGTTTCCGGTCCGTGGTGGCTTCCATGGGCACCGCATTCACCCGGGAGCAGGCCCGGGTGCTGCAGGGGTATTGTTCCGGCGTGGTCATATGTTACGACGCCGATGCTGCCGGGCAGAGTGCCACCTGGCGGAGTCTGGAGATCCTGCGCGATCTGGGGCTGCGGGTGTATGTGGCTTCCCTGCCGGCGGGGGATGATCCCGACTCGCTGCTGCGCCGAGAGGGGCGGGAAGCCCTGGCGCGCGTGCTGGAGGGGGCCCTGCCCCTCGTGGAGTTTCGCCTGGAAGTGGCTGCCCGCCAGGCCACCACGGTAGAAGGAAAATTGCAAGCGGTAGCGAACATCATTCCGGTGCTGGCCGATCTCTCCAGTCCCGTGGAACGGGAAACGTACGTCCGGGAGGCGGCCCGGCGTCTGGCGGTCTCCGAGGGGGCGTTGTGGCAGGAGTTGAGGGCCTACGGACGCCGGGGCCGCGGGCATAAGAGGCCGCCCGTCAGGGAAAGAATAGCAGAAATGAACGAGGCTGGAAGGCGCCCGGCCCTGGTGAAGGCGGAGGAGATGCTGGTACGGCTCATGGTGGACGATTCCCGACGGGTGGAGAGGGTACGGGCCCGGATAGGTGCGGATGACTTCCACCATCCCGTCTGGCGGGAACTGGCGACGGCGGTTATGGAGATGGCCGCGGGGACGGCGGGCGAGATGGACACCGCGAGTCTGGCGGCTGGGCTGGAGAGCGAACAAGCCCTCAGTGCGCTCGCTCGCCTTCAGGTGGAGGAGTTCGCCTGCCCTGACCCCGAAAGGGCGCTGGAGGACTGCCTGGCCCTGCTGGAAGGGGAGCGCAAGCGCCAGCGTTTGCGCGAACTGGGGGACGTGATCAGCGAGTACGATAGGAGAAAGGAGCCGGTCCCCGCGCATATCCTGGAAGAATACCAGGAACTCGTGAAGACGGTGCAGGGTCGGAAGCGCCGGCCGGGGTGAAGAGGGAGTTAATAAGAAGGTCGAACGCCGGGCCGGGGAGAGGGAGACGGGGAACCCTTGCGGGCTCGAGCGGCCGGGCCAGGAAGGAGGGATGACGAGGTGAGCGAGAACCTGGACGTGAACGCTCTCATCGAAAGCCTGGTGGAAAAGGGGAAGAATACCGGTTCCCTCACCTACGGGGAGATCATGGACACCCTGGCCCGGGCCGACTTGACTCCCGACCAGATCGAAGAGCTATACGACCGTCTGGCGCGGGAGCGCATCCAGGTGGTGGACGAGCAGCGGCCCGAGCAGGGCCAGGACGGGAAGGCCCCGGCGCGGGCGCCAGAAGAGGATCTGGAACTGCCCGAAGGCATCGCCCTCGACGACCCCGTGCGCATGTACCTCAAGGAAATCGGCCGCGTACCCCTTCTCACCGCAGAAGAAGAGGTGGAGCTGGCCAAGCGCATCGAGCAGGGTGACGAAGAGGCCAAGCGGCGCCTGGCCGAGGCCAACCTGCGCCTGGTGGTGAGTATTGCCAAGAAGTACGTGGGCCGGGGGATGCTATTCCTGGACCTCATCCAGGAAGGGAACCTGGGACTCATCAAGGCGGTGGAGAAGTTCGACTACCGCAAGGGGTACAAGTTCTCCACCTATGCCACCTGGTGGATCCGGCAGGCCATCACCCGGGCCATCGCCGACCAGGCCCGTACCATCCGTATCCCCGTGCACATGGTGGAGACCATCAACAAGCTTATCCGGGTCTCCCGGCAACTCCTGCAGGAACTGGGCCGGGAACCCTTGCCCGAGGAACTGGCGGCGGAAATGGACATCCCCGTGGAGCGGGTGCGGGAGATCATGAAGATTGCCCAGGAGCCGGTTTCCCTGGAGACCCCCATCGGGGAAGAGGAAGACAGCCACCTGGGGGATTTCATCGAGGACGAAGAAGCACCGGCTCCGGCCGACGCCGCCTCGTACCTGCTGCTGCGGGAACAACTCGACGAGGTTCTCGACACCCTGACCCCGCGGGAGCGGGACGTCCTGCGCCTGCGCTTTGGCCTGGATGACGGTCGCCCCCGCACCCTGGAGGAAGTGGGTCAGATATTCAAGGTGACCAGGGAGCGCATCCGCCAGATCGAGGCCAAGGCCCTGCGCAAGCTGCGTCACCCCAGCCGCAGCAAGAAACTCAAGGACTTCCTGGAGTAGCACGACTGAAGAAACTCGCGGACGCCCCCGAGCAGCAAGCTAATCGTTTTCTTGCCTGAGCGTGAATTCCCAGGCGCACCAGAACTCGGGGGGGTGGGGATCCGGTGGGCATGCCACGCATCGGGTCTGGATGCGGGGGTCGATGATGCGGGCGAATTCGGAGTATTCCAGGATGCCCACTGACTTGCACGGGAAGTCGGGCAGCCCCTGCCGCTGCCGGGCCGCCTGCACCCGGCAGGTGCGCATGCGGAACACCACCCGGTTTTCGCTCTGTTCGATCACATCCTGCTCGTTTATGTAGGCGTACAGTCTCTCGCCCAGGGCCCGCACCAGGGCGGGAATGCCACCGCCCGGTTCCATGCCCAGGCGCCGCATGATGCGCTGGGCCTCCAGCACGGTGAAGCGGGCCATGGCCCTCTCGTCCAGCTTGATGGCCGCCTCGAGGCCGAATTCTTCCTCCACCGCGCGGAACCAGAGGCCGTCGTGGGCCAGCCACAGCTTGGCCGCATCCACCAGCTTCTCCCTCCACTCCTGCTGGCCCAATCCGGGGTCCGTCTTCTGCCGTACGGTTGTTTCTGACATCAGCCTCCCCCTCTCCCCGAGCAATTCTGCGCGCCATCGACGGTCCCCGGTGGTGTGGGTAGGACCGTGGGGCATGCGGACTGGCGGTTAACGCTGCCAGGGGCGGCCGTGCCGATGCCGTCCCGGATGTGCCGGGGTGAAGGCGCCGCCCTGGATGCGGATGGCTTTTCCCTGCACCAGAGCCTCCGCCACCTTGGCACGTCCCGATACCAGGACCCGCCGGAAGGTGGTGCGTGCTATCCCCATGCGCGCGGCGGCTTCTTCCTGCTCGAGACCTTCCATGTCCTTTAAGCGGATGGCTTCCAGTTCGTCCACGGTCAGTTCCACTTCTTCAAGCTGGCGCAGCGGTATCCCGGCCGGCTTGAAGTAGGTCACTTCGGGGATGTGCTCGACGAACCTGGGGATGGGAGGTCTGGGCATAACAGGTATCCCCCGCATGATCTGGCGAGTGATCGACTGGTGAGCCGATCACGTCTACTGTATCATTTTGCGGCCGGGTGTGGAAAGGCCGCAGGAGATGGGAGACCGGGCGTAGAATAGACGTAGCACGCAAATCAGCATCGTGTTACGGCGGGGGTGGGACGGTGAACGCGAGAAACCTGACCCGGGGGGCGCTGTTCGTCGCGATAGGTATCCTGTTGCCCATCATGTTTCACGCCGTGGGGTTGGGGTAAGGTCTTCCTGCCCATGCACATCCCGGTCTTGCTGGCGGGATTCTTCTGCGGTCCTTTCGTGAGCATGCTGGTGGGCATGATTACCCCGCTCCTCAGCGCGGTCCTCACCGGGATGCCGCCGCTCGTGCCCCCGGTCGCGCAGATGATGGTATTCGAACTGGGGATATATGGCCTGCTGACGGGGCTCCTGTACGAGCGGTTGCGCCTGGGGGTGTACCCTTCCCTGGTGGCGGCCATGGTGGCGGGCAGGTTGGTTTACGGCTTCCTGGGATACCTGGTCCTGCCCCTCTTCGGCCTGAACCGGGTTCCCCTGCTTGCTCCCCTTGCCCTCGCCGTGGGGCAATCGTTGCCGGGGGTGGTGCTCCAACTGCTGCTCGTTCCCCTGGTGGTGGCTCTGGTGGAGCGTAACGCGGCCATTCTCCTCGTGGGCAAGCGGGCGGTGCCGTCGCGCCCGTGACCGAGGAAGCGTACGCCGCCCTGAGGGCATTCTTCGATCAGGCGGCGGCGTCCTGGGATGAGACCGTACAGGTGGACGCCGACCTGATCAGGTGGGTCCTCGCCCACGCCTGCCTGAGGCCGGGCGATACGGTGCTGGACGTAGGTTGTGGAACGGGAGTACTGCTGCCCTACCTGCTGGATCTGGTGGGGCCAGGGGGCCGGGTTTACGCGCTGGATATTTCCCCCGCCATGCTGGAGAAGGCCCGCGCCAAGTACCCGAGTGTGACCTACTTGTGTGCGCCGGCGGAAGAGATCCCCCTGCCCGAGCGCTCCTGCAGGGCTGTGGTGTGCTACTCGGCTTTTCCCCACTTTCCCGATCAGGGGCGGGCCGTGGCAGAGATGGCGCGGGTACTGTCTCCCGGGGGGCGGTTGGTCATCGCTCACGCCAGGAGCCGGGAGGCCATAAACCGCCTGCACCGTGAACTGGGAGGCCCGGTGGCCCATCACCTTCTGCCGGACGACGGCACGATGAGGTCCCTGCTTGGGCGTTCCGGCCTGTGCGAGATCACGTTGGCCGACGGGGAAGGGGGATACCTCCTGGTAGCCTGCCGCCCGTGACGCCGCGCTGCGGCGAGTTATAATGTATGCGGGATAGGGCAGCAGAGGGGTGTATCCTGTGGGACGGGAAAACGAGGCTGTCCGCGCCCACGTGTACATATCGGGGCGGGTGCAGGGTGTTTTCTTCCGGGCCACGACTCGCGAGCAGGCCGAGCGTCTTGGGGTGGCGGGCTGGGTGCGGAACCTGCCGGACGGGCGGGTGGAGGCCTTGTTTGAAGGCCCCCGGCCCGCCGTTGAGGCCTGCCTGGAATGGTGCCATCACGGACCCCCGGGTGCTCGTGTCACCGGGGTCGAGGTGGAATGGCAGCAGCCCCGAGGCGAGCGGGGATTTAGCATCCGCTGAGAATCGCTTCTGGTGCCGTCCGCCGCGGGCTGAGGGCTGAGCGGGCACCCATGTGGACGCGTCTCCGACCCGGTTGACACCCGGGGCGCCCTGGGTTACCATTGTTGTGCACGGATGTGTGCACACAACCACGGACCGGGGGCGAAAGAGTTGGGAGAGGCGAACGGCATTTTGCATGTGGTGTCGGTCTCGCTGGGTTCGAGCAGCCGGGACCACGTGGCCCGCGCCGAATTCCTGGGACGGCAGGTGCTCATCGAGCGGCGGGGTACCGACGGGGACATCGGCAAGGCCATCCGGCTGGTGCAGGAGCTGGATGGACGGGTGGATGCCTTCGGTATGGGCGGCATAGACCTCTACCTGCAGGCGGGGAGGCGCAGGTACCGCATCCGCGATGCCGTGCCCATAGCCCGGGCAGCCCGGCGCACGCCCATGGTCGACGGTTCCGGACTCAAGGACACCCTGGAGCGTCGCGTCGTCAGGTACCTGGCGACCGAATACGGTCTTCCCCTGCGAGGCAAGACCGTGCTCATGGTGTCGGCCATGGACCGGTTCGGGATGGCCGAGGCCCTGGTGGAGGCCGGATGCCGGCTCATACTGGGCGACCTCATGTTTGGCCTGGGCGTCCCCGTCCCGCTGTACAGCCTGCGTTCGCTGGAACTGCTGGCGCGGGTGCTGGCGCCCGTCATCGTGCAGTTACCGTTCCGCTTGCTCTATCCCACCGGGGAAAGGCAGAAGGAAACCCACCCCAGGTTCGCTGCTTACTACCAGCGGGCTGACATCATCGCGGGTGACTACCACTTCATCGCCCACCACATGCCGGACCGCCTGGAGGGAAAGGTCATCATCACCAATACCGTCACCCCTGCCGACGTTCAAGCCCTGCGTGCCCGCGGGGTGAGTTTGCTCGTCACCACCACGCCCGAGTTCGACGGGCGATCCTTCGGGACCAACGTGATGGAGGCGGTGATGGTCGCCCTGTGCGGTCGTGCGGCCGGAGAACTGACCGCAGCGGACTACGAGGAACTGCTTGACCGCATAGCATTCCGCCCTCGCATCGAGGAACTCAACTGAAGACCGGGCCGGGGAACTCAAGCACAGCCCGGACTCAAGCCAAGCCTGCTCGCCGGGAAATCAACTGCTGCCGGCACGGCGGGCGGCGGCCAGGGCTCTTTCCACGGCGTCTTCGGGACCGGTGGCCAGCATCAATCCGGCGGGTGTGCCGTTCCTGGCGATGGACCAGGTGCCCAGGCCCACCACGGGCCGCCCGAACTTGAGGGCAAACGCGATCTCTGAGAGGGTGCCGTATCCCCCGGAAATGGCGATGGCCGCGTGGCAGGTGCGGGCGATGATTACGTTGCGGGCATCACCCATGCCGGTAACTATGGGGATGTCCACATAGGGGTTGGCCTGTTCCCGGGATTCTCCCGGCAGGATGCCCACCGTCAGTCCTCCCGCCTCTTTGGCCCCCAGGCAGGCGGCTTCCATGACGCCCGTGGTCCCCCCGCATACGAGGACGGCTCCGGCGCGGGCGATAGCCTGCCCCACCCGGCGGGCCGCCTGGTAAACTTCCTCCGAGCACTGGTGAGCACCAAAAACGGCCACGATCACGGTCTTGACCTCCAGCACGCGCGTGGTTGTAACTGGGGGCGCCGACCTCAGCCCCGGCCTGCCCGGGGGCGGTGTTCCAGGTAGGCGGCCAGGCGGCGCATGCCTTCCTCGATGTTCTCCAGGGAGTTGGCGTAGGAGAACCTGAGGTACCCCTCTGCGTTGTTCCCGAAGTCGATGCCGGGTGCCACCGCCACCCGGGCCCGTTCCAGGAGTTCGCTGGCAAAGGCGTAGGAGTCCGGGCTGAACTTTTTGGCGTTGGCCAGCACGTAAAAGGCACCCGTGGGCTCTACCGCTACTCCGAACCCGATCTCGCGCAGGCGCGCCACCAGGTGCCGGCGCCGGGCGTCGTAAGTCCTGACCATCTCCCTGACGTAAGGGTCGCACTCGCGGAAAGCGGCCAGGGCGGCATACTGGGCCAGGGAGGATGCGCATATGAGCAGGTTCTGCTGCAGCTTCTGGATGGGCCGCACCAGTTCGCGGGGGACGATGGCGTAGCCCAGCCGCCACCCCGTCATGGCGTACAGCTTGGAAAAGCCGTTGATCACCACGCACCGGTCCGTGTATTCCAGCATGGAGTGGGCCCGCCCGTTGTACACCAGGCCGTGGTATATCTCGTCGGAGACCACCAGGGTGTCCAGGTTGGCCAGTTCGGCAAGCTGCTCGGGAGAAAGCACGATTCCCGTGGGATTGGCCGGGGAGTTGATCAGGATGGCCTTCGTGCGGGGGCCGATGGAGGCCCGGATGGCCTCCGGGTGGTAGCGAAAACCTTCCTCCTCGCGGAGGGCCACGTAGACACAGGACCCGCCCACGAAGCCGATGGTGTTCGGGTAGCAGGCGTAGTGGGGGTCGGGCAGGATGACCTGGTCGCCTGGATCCAGGATGGCCGCGAATACGAGCAGCATGGCGGGTGAGGTTCCGGAGGTGACGATGATGCGGTCGGGGGTGATGTCCACCCCGTATTCCCGCTTGTAATACGCACATATCTCTTCCCGCAGTTCGAGGAGCCCCAGGCTGTGGGTGTAGTGGGTGTGGCCGTCGGCCAGGGCGCGGGCCGCTGCTTCCTTGATGGGCGGGGGGGTGTCGAAGTCGGGTTCGCCCACCTCCAGGTGGATGATGGGAACCCCGTCTTTCTCCAGGGCCTGAGCCTTTTCCATCACGTCCATCACGATGAACGGCGGGATGGCCGCCGCCATCTGCGAGGTAAGGCGGGTACCCGGAGCGCTCGTGCTGGTTGGCCGGCTCATCTCGTTCCCCCCATCCGGGCTGAGTGCTTGCTGCTTGCGCGAGCCCGTTATCCTCCTGTTGTTCTCCCGGTGACCTTTTTTTCCTGCATGGCGGCTACGCATTCCTCTACGACGACTTTCAGTGCCTCGACCACTGTGGCCAGGGCCATGCTGGGGCGGGGCGGGCTGGAGGTGGCTGCCTGCACGGGCAAAAGGGGGATGTGGACGAAACCGTTCCTGGCGGCCAGGCCGCGCGCGGCGATGTAGTCGGACACAGCATAGAAAACCTCGTTGCAACAGAAGGTGCCCGCCGAATAAGACACCGACGCAGGTATCCCGGCGTCGTTTAATCGCCGGACTATGCTCCTGGCCGGAATGGTGGCGAAATAGGCAACCGGCCCGCCCGGACGGATGGGCTCATCCTGGGGTTTCTGGCCGGCGTTATCGGGGATGCGGTAATCGCGCAGGTTTATGGCGACGCGTTCCACGCTGATGTCGGGACGACCGCCGGCCTGGCCCACGTTGATGACCACTTCCGGTTGCCATTTCTCGATCAAGCTGATGGCCCGCTCGCCGCAAACTCTCGCTACCGTAGGCAGTTCTCCTGTCACCACCTGGTATCCCTCTACGGTGAAACCGTCCAGTTGCTGCGCTGCCAGGCTGGAAGGATTGATGCTGTCTCCTCCGAAGGGTTCAAAACCGGTGACCAGGACGTACTTCATGGTCTGATGGCTCGCCTCCTTGTGACACGGTGGTGGTGGAAACGGTGTTCGCCGGCTCCTCATTGATTCCCTTTTCAGCGTAGCAGGAATTGGGCAAGCGGGTGGCGAATAGCCAATTTGGGTCTATAAAGAGACAGGTGATAAATTCGGCGGGAGGAGGACGGGAATGCCCGGGCCGGTGCGAGTGGCCGTGATCGGACCTGCCGACATGGTGGATCAGGCCACTGCAGTCGCGGGTGGCATCCCCGGAGTGAGGGTCCTGCCCCTGGCCTACGAGCACGAGGGTCGGGCGCCGGAACTGTACCGCCAGGCCGCCGGACAGGCCGAGGTGGTGCTGTTCACCGGTCCCCTTGCCTACCAGAGAACGGTGGCGGAGGTCCGTGCCAGCGTCCCAGCCCTGTATATCCCGTATTCGGCCATGTGGCTTTACGCCTCTCTTTTCCGCGTGGGCGACAGGGGTTCCCTGTCCCGGGTGAGTGTGGACACCATGGACCGGCGCGTGGTGGAAGAAACTTATCGGGAGCTCGGCATTCCTCTCCTCGACCTGTACGTGCACGAGTACAGTGGCATCCCCGACCCGGAAATCCTGGTGCAATTTCACCTCGACCTTTACCGCGACGGTAAGACTTCCCATGCTCTGACCTGCCTGCGCCGGGTACACGGGCGCCTGCGTGACCTGGGTGTTCCCTGCGCCTGGCTGGTACCTTCCCGGGTGGCCATGGCCGAGGCGCTGGAAAAGGCCATGCTGGTGGGGGAGGGGATACGTGCCCGCGGCATGCAGATGGTGGTGGGACTGGTAAAGATCCACCCGGACGGGACCACTCTGACGCCCCTGCAGCAGCAACGGGGAAGGCTGCGGGTGTACGACATCCTGCTGGGATTCGTGGAAGAGATCGATGGCCACATGTGGTACGACGGCGGGGATGAGTACCAGTTCTTCACCACCCGCATGCTCTTTGAAAAGTCCACCAACTTCTACACGAGCTGGAACCTGGTGGAGAGGCTCAACCGCGCAGGTGTGCGGGTGAGCGTGGGAGTAGGTTTCGGAGAGACGGCCAACCGGGCGGGAGCGAACGCCCGCTCTGCCCTCGAGGAAGCCATCAAGACGGGGGGCAACAAGTGCTACGTGATGACGGAGCGTAAGCGCCTGATTGGTCCCCTGGGTGCGGGCTCGGTCGCCTACGAGGTGCGCAGTACTGATCCCGGTCTGCTGGACCGGGCGCGCGAGCTGGGCATGGCTCCGGCATCCCTTAGCCGGGTGCTGGCGGTTCTGGAAGGGCTGGGAGAGGAGTTCACGGCCCGGGAGGTTGCGGCGGGGCTGCACGTTTCTCCCCGCAGCGCTAACCGAATCCTGGGGCGGCTGCAGGCGGGCGGTTTGGTGGAGCAGGCTGGTCAGGAAGCCCCCGGCCGGCGGGGGCGACCGCGGTTGGTGTACCGCCTGACGGGGGACGCGGGCTCCCCGTCAGGATAGGGATTACCTGACGGGCACACCGGGTGCTGATACGGTGGGCACCGGCGGAGGTGCGGGTATGGGGCAGGAGGGCTGGGGCGACGGCCGGGTGAGTTTCGCGGCCATAGTGGGGCAGAGCCCGGCCATGCAGCAGGTGTGTGAGATTGCCCGGCGGGTGGCGGTGGGGGATTCCACTGTGCTCATCCAGGGCGAGAGTGGCACCGGTAAGGAGCTATTCGCCCGCGCCATTCATCAGGCCAGCCGCCGGGCAGGAAGGCCATTCGTCCCGCTGAACTGCGGAGCCATTCCCGAAGGCCTGCTGGAGAGCGAATTGTTCGGTTACGACCGGGGTGCCTTCACGGGAGCCGATCCCCGGGGCAAGCCCGGGAAATTCGAACTGGCAGACGGGGGCACCCTCTTCCTGGACGAGGTAGCGGACCTCGCCCTCCCCCTGCAGGTGAAGCTCCTGCGCGCCCTGCAAGAAAGGGAAATAGAGCGGCTGGGGGGCAGAGGTTCCATACGGGTGGACGTGCGGGTGATCGCGGCCAGCAACCGTCCCCTCGATCACCTGGTGGAGGAGGGGAAGTTCCGGCGGGATCTGTATTACCGCCTGAACGTGATCCCGCTTCACATTCCGCCCCTCCGTGAGCGTCGTGAAGATATCCCCCTGCTGGCCCACCATTTCCTGGCCCGCCTGGCGCACACCGTCCCTTGTTGCCCCCGGGGTTTTACTCCCGCCGCCATGCGCGCGCTGGTGTCTTACTCCTGGCCGGGTAACGTACGGGAACTCCAAAACGCCGTGGAGTTTGCGGCCAACATGTGCCAGGGCGACCTCATCGGGCCCGAGGACCTGCCCCCTTACGTGCGCGGGATTTCACCCCCGGCCGCCGATGGCGGCCGGAGCCTGGACCTGCGCACCCTGGAAAAGAGAGCCATCCTGGAGGCTCTTGAGCGTTACGGGACCAGCTTACAGGGCAAGAAGCTGGCGGCGCGGGCTCTGGGGATCAGTGTGGCCACGCTCTACCGCAAGGTGGAGCGCTACTCCCTGGAGGGGTCCCATATGCGCCATGTGCGCTAGCAGGGTCCTCCGGCGCACACGCAGATTTCCCTGTGGAGCCCAACGGGGAGGTGGTGCGAGAGGGTAACAAACGGTGATTCTATGGGCGGAGCAGGGACCGGGAAAGGAGGTAGCGCAGGATGGAGAAGACCGGTTGGCTGGAGCGGAAATTCGCCCTCTTGGCGAACCGGACCACGGTGCGGACGGAAGTCCTGGCCGGGCTGACCACCTTCATGACTATGGCCTACATCATCTTCGTTAACCCGTCCATCCTCAAGGACGCCGGCATGGACTTCGGGGCAGTGATGGTGGCCACCTGTCTTTCCTCGGCGGCGGCCTGCTTGATCATGGGGCTGTATGCGAACTATCCCATCGCGTTGGCTCCCGGTATGGGGATCAACGCATTCTTCGCGTATACCGTGGTGAGGGGCATGGGCTACCCCTGGGAAGCAGCCCTGGCGGCGGTGTTCGTCGATGGCGTCCTGACTCTGCTGCTCTTGACCATGACCGGGGCGCGGGAAGCGATCATCAATTCAGTGCCCATGTCGCTCAAGCTTTCCATCTCCGCGGGTATCGGCCTTTTCCTTGCTCTCATCGGTTTACAAAACGCGGGTATCGTCCAGCCCAATCCCGTCACCCTGGTGCAACTGGGTGATTTCTCGAAGCCCAATGTCCTTCTGGCCGCCATCGGTCTGGTGATCACGGGGGGGCTGGTGGTGTTGCGGGTGCGGGGGGCCTTGCTCCTGGGCATCATCGCCACCACGCTGCTCGGTATCCCCATGGGGGTGACCAACACCCAGGGGTTCCGGCTGGTCAGTCTTCCCCCCAGCCTGGCTCCCACCTTCGGGGCCTTTGCTTATGGGCTGCGGGACGTGCTGACCGTGGGCATGATCCCCATCGTGTTCACCTTCATCTTCGTCGACCTCTTCGACACGGTGGGGACCATCATCGGGGTGACCAGCAAGGCGGGCATGCTGGACGAAAGGGGCAGGCTTCCCCGGGCCAACCGGGCCCTGTATTCGGACACCCTGGGCACCGTGATCGGTTCCATCCTGGGGACAAGTTGCGTGACATCCTACATCGAAAGTGCCTCGGGTATGGCCGAAGGCGGGCGCACCGGCCTTACGGCGGTGGTGGTGGCGGTCCTGTTCGTCCTGGCCACCTTCTTCGCCCCTGTGGTGGGCATCGTACCGGCGGCCGCCACCGCCCCCGTGCTGGTCATCGTGGGCGTATTCATGATCGAGCCCATCATGAAAGTGGACTTCGGCGACTACCTGGAAGCCATCCCGGCCTTCCTGGCTCTGGCCATGATGCCGTTTACCTACAGCATCGCCGAGGGTATCATCTGGGGCGTGCTCTCCTACGTGGTCCTGCACGCCATCGCCCGCAGGTTCGAAAAGATCAGCCTCACCATGTGGATCCTGGCGGCGGTGTGTTTGTTGCGCTTCTTCGTACACTGATAGCTGGGTGGCGGGGGGCCAGCCCCGGGGCTGGCCCCCCGGATCAAAATGGGTCTGCGGAGGAGAGTGCGGAGGTGGGATGTGGTGACAGGGGGGGCGGGACTTGCCAACCTGACCCGGGACCTGGTGAAGGTGGCCACGGGGGCCGTCCCGGCGGAGACGGTCATCCGGGAGGGCCAGGTGGTGAACGTATTCACGGGTGAGATCCTGAGGGCGGACGTGGCGGTTGCCTGCGGCCGCGTGGCCTTTGTGGGGGAGGCCTCTCACACCATCGGGCCGCATACCCGGCTGATCGATGCCAGCGGGTACTACCTGGTTCCCGGATTTATCGACGGTCACGTGCACACCGAGAGCAGTATGCTGTCCCTCACCCAGTTTTGCCGGGCCGTACTCCCGCGGGGCACCACCGCCATCTTCATGGATCCCCACGAGATCGCCAACGTCCTCGGCCTGGAAGGTGTCCACCTGCTCCTGGAGGAAGGGGAGGGCCTGCCCCTCAAGGTGTTCGCCACCGTGCCATCCTGCGTGCCGGCGGCACCCCCGTTCGAGGACTCCGGGGCAACCCTCGACCCGGGCCAGATAGCCGCTGCCTTGGCCCGGCCCCGGGTGGCCGGGCTGGGCGAGGTTATGGACTTCGCCGGGGTCCTCAACGGGGATGTGCGCATGCACGACGAGATTCGCGCTGCCCTGCGGGTGGGCAAGCCCGCCACGGGGCATTACGCCCATCCCGACGTGGGGCGCGGGCTGGTGGCGTACGCGGCCAGCGGGGTTTCCTCCGACCACGAATCAACCACCGCAGCCGACGTGCTGGCTCGGCTGCGGTTGGGGATGTGGACCATGCTGCGCGAAGGGTCCGCGTGGCGGGACGTGAAGGAGACGGTCAAGGCCATCACCCAGGCGGGGGTGGATGCCCGCCGGGCGGTGCTGGTGACGGACGACTGTCACCCTCACACCCTGCTCACCGTGGGTCACATGGACCACGTGGTGAGGAGGGCCATTTCGGAAGGGCTCCGTCCCGTGACCGCCATCCAGATGGCCACCTTGAACCCGGCCGAATACTTCGGGGTGGACGGGGAAATCGGGAGCATTGCCCCCGGACGGCGGGCAGATATCCTGTTTGTGACCGACCTGGCTGCCGTGGACGTGCGGCAGGTGATGGTGGACGGGGAGCTGGTGGCTAGGGAGGGGAGGCTCCTCTCGCCGCCGGGCGACCGCGTCTACCCCGATTTCGTGCGTCACTCCGTGAGGTTACCCCGACCGCTGTGCGCAGCGGATTTCGCCCTCTCCGTGGACGCTACCGGCCCGGTGCGGGCGCGGGTGATAGGGGTGGTGGAGGCCAAGGTGCTCACCCGCCACCTGACCATGTCCGTGCCTGCCCGTGAGGGTAGACTATGGGCGGACCCCGGGCAGGACATCGCCAAGGCGGCGGTGGTGGAGCGGCACGGCCGCGGCGGCGGCATCGGGTTGGGCTTTGTGCACGGGTTCGGATTGCGGCGGGGTGCGGTGGCGTCTACCGTGGCCCATGACAGCCACAACCTCCTCATTGTGGGGGTGGACGATGCCGACATGGCCGCCGCCGGAAATGCGCTGGCCGAGTGCGGGGGAGGGATGGTGGCGGTGGCGGGCGGGAAGGTGCTGGCCCGGGTGGAGCTGCCCATTGCCGGGCTCATGTCCGACCGGCCCGCTCACGAGGTGGCAGCCGCCGTGGCGGAGCTGGAGCGGGCATGGCGCGACCTGGGTTGCCAGCTGGCCTCTCCCTTCATGACCATGTCCCTCCTGGCGCTGCCCGTTCTGCCCGAGTTGCGCCTGACGAACCGCGGCCTGGTGGACACGGTGGCCTTCCGCTTCGTGGACCTGCTGTGCTGAGCGGTGTCGACCGAGGGGCCGTACCCAACGTGCCGCCCGGGGCAGGACGTGCGCTCTTCCCGCACGAACTATGATGGGGTGGACAGAGAGCGAGAGGTGACCGTATAGTGGGGCAAGCGTTGGTGATGGATGGGGTCAGGTTTCGATACAAGGATCAGTCTTCGCCGGCGCTCGACGGTGTCGATCTCGGGATTGGCGAGGGTGAGTTCCTGGTCGTAATGGGTCCCAGCGGGGCGGGCAAATCCACCCTTTGCTGTACCACGAACGGCCTCATCCCCCACTTCCTGAGGGGGAAATTCGAGGGCCGGGTGACGGTGCTGGGTAAAGATACACGGCAGGCAAGGGTCAGCCAGCTGGCACGTGATGTGGGCCTGGTTTTCCAGGATTTCGAGACCCAGCTCTTCTCCACCAACGTGGAACTGGAAGTGGCCTTCGGACCGGAGAACTTCGGGCTCCCCCGGCGGGAGATTGCGTCCCGGGTGCAAGAGGCCCTGGCAACCGTACGCCTGGCGGGGATGGAGAGACGGCCGCCCATGACGCTTTCCGGCGGCCAGAAACAGCGCCTGGCCATCGCTTCCGTGCTGTCCCTGGCTCCCCGCATCGTATGCATGGACGAGCCCACCACTGACCTTGACCCCATCGGAAAGCACGAGGTATTCGATGCGGCAGCTCGGCTGCGGTCAGCTCGGGACATCACCATGGTCATCGTGGAGCACGAAACCGAGGAAGCCCTGGCGGCCGACCGGCTCATCATCATGGAAAGAGGCCGCGTCAGCAGGGACGGACCCCCGCGGCGGGTCCTGGCTGATGTGGATGCCCTGGAGGCAGCGGGAATTCAACCCCTCCCCGTGGTCAGGCTGTTCCGCGATCTGGGGGAGCAGGATATTCCCTTTACGGTGGAGGAAGCCCTGGACTTCATGCGCACCCGGGGATGGCACCTGGACGGGGGCGCTTATGCCCGCCTGATGGCGGAGAAATCCCCTCCGGCGGCGGGTGATCCCATCATCGAGGTGAAGGGCCTGCATCATCGCTATCCCAACGGGTTGCTGGCCCTGGCGGGCATCGACCTTACGGTGCGCGAGGGCGAGTTCCTGGCCATCGTGGGCCAGAACGGTAGCGGTAAAACGACCCTGGTGAAGCACTTAAACGGGTTGCTGCTCCCCACTTCTGGTCAGGTGCTGGTGGGAGGCAGGGATACCAGCCGAACCGGGGTGTTCGAACTCAGCAAGCTGGTGGGCTACGTCTTCCAGAATCCCGACCACCAGATTTTCGCTGACACCGTGTTCGATGAGGTGGCTTTCGGACCCCGCAACTTCGGGGTTCCCGCCGGCGAGATAAAGGCGCGGGTCGAGGAGGCCCTGGCCGCGGTGGGGTTGACTGGTTACGAACAGGCCGACCCCTTTGCCCTCACCAAGGGGGAAAGGCAGCGGGTGGCGGTGGCGTCGGTGCTGGCCACGAAGCCCCGCGTAATCATCCTGGACGAGCCCACTACCGGTTTGGATTACCGGGAGCAGCAGGGCATGATGCAGCTCATCAGGAAGCTGAACGCCAGCGGCCACACCATCATCGTGGTCACCCATACCATGTGGGTGGTGGCCGAGTATGCCCACCGGGTGGTGGTGATGAAGGAGGGGGAGGTAATGTTCGACGGCCCCACCCGCGAAGTGTTTTCCCACGAAGCGGAATTGACCGAGGCGTTCCTGCGTCCTCCCCAGATCGTCAGGCTGGGTAATCGGCTGGGACACACCCTGCTAACCGTGGACGAGGCCAGGGCCTGCCTGGTGAAGGGAGGCGAAGGCGGTGGACGTGTATCTCTACCTTGACCGCAATAGCGCCATCCACCGCATGGATCCGCGGTCGAAGCTATTCATCCTGCTGATTGTGTTTGCCATGGCCGTGCTCTTCAACCATCCCCTGCCGCTGCTGGGATTGCTGTTCCTGGTGCTGGCCGTAGGTCAGGCCGCACGCGTGCTGGTGAACCTCAGGCGCATCTGGGTGATGCTGGCCACCATAGGCTTCCTGTCCACCCTTATCTGGTCTTTCTGGGCAGGCGGGCGGACGCCGCTGCTGGGTCCGGTAGAACTGGAGGCATTCCTGTACGGGCTGGCCACCGGTCTCAAGCTGGACACCATGGTGATCGCGGGAATGGTTTTCCTTTCTACCACCCGCAACGAGGAGATAACCACCGGACTGATCAGGCTGGGCACTCCCTTTCCGGTCAGTTTTGCTTTCTCTACCGCCCTGAGGTTGGTGCCCACTTTCATCGGGGCCAGCGTAACCGTTATCCAGGCCCAGCGATCGCGGGGTCTGGACATTGGCTCGGGCGGGTTCATCTCGCGGGTAAAGAAGCAGCTTCCCATGCTCATTCCCGTGTTCGTGACCGCCATCCGGGGTACCAACCAGCTGGCCATGGCCCTGGAGTCCAAGGGATTCGGCGCCCAGAAGGAGAGGACGTATTATCTGGAGATAGGTTTTCGGCCCCTCGATTACGCGGCCGTGGCCTGTTCGGTTGTACTGCTGGCGGCCACGGTTTTCTTAAAGCTGCGCGGGCTACTGGAAATCCCTGGGCTAGTCAGGTAGATAATAGTGACACACCAGCTTGAGGAGGGAGATTGATCGTGGCAAGCAGCATGGTGAGGAATCCGTCCCTGGCTCCCGGGGGGAGATTGAAGATCGAGTGGGTCAGCCAGCACATGCCTGTGCTGGCCGAGGTCAGGCGCCAGTTCGAGAGAGAACTTCCCTTCTCGGGGCTGACCGTGGGGGTGTGCCTGCACCTGGAGGCCAAGACTGCCTACCTGGCGCAGGTGATCCGGGCGGGCGGGGCCCGGGTGGCGGTCGCGGGGAGCAATCCCCTGTCCACCCAGGACGATGTGGCTGCTGCCTTGGCCGAGTCGGGGGTCCTGGTATACTCCTGGCACGACGCCACCCCGGAGGAGTATCACGGGTTCTTGCACCGGGTGCTGGACTCCGAACCAGACCTGATCATCGACGACGGCGCCGATCTGGTCACCCTCATCCACACCGAGCGGCAGGAACTGCTCGGGAGGGTCAGGGGGGCCTGTGAAGAGACCACCACCGGGATCCACCGCTTGCGTGCCATGGAGGCGCAGGGTGTCCTGGGCTTCCCCGTGGTGGCCGTCAACGATGCTTACTGCAAGCATCTGTTTGACAACCGGTACGGTACCGGCCAGGCTACGTGGGACGGCATCATGCGCGCCACGAATCTGGTGGTGGCGGGGAAGACGGCAGTGGTGGTGGGATACGGTTGGTGCGGCAAAGGGGTGGCCATGCGCGCCCGGGGCCTGGGAGCCCGCGTGATCGTGTGTGAGGTCGATCCCGTATATGCCATCGAGGCTATTATGGACGGCTTTCAGGTGATGCCTCTCCGGGAGGCCGCGCCCATGGGAGACTTTTTCGTCACGGTGACCGGAAACAGGGATGTCATCCGCCGGGAGCACTTCCAGCTGATGAAAGACGGTGCTATCCTGGCCAATGCGGGCCACTTCGACGTGGAGATCTCCAAGCCCGACCTGACCGACCTGGCCGTCTCCCGCCGGGTGGTGCGTCCGGGGGTGGAGGAGTACCGCCTGGCGGACGGGCGCCGGTTGCACCTTCTGGCCGAAGGCAGGCTGGTTAACTTGGCTGCGGCAGATGGTCATCCTGCGGAAATCATGGACCTTTCCTTCGGGTTGCAGGCTCTGGCCCTGCGCTACGTGTGCGAACACGGCCGGGACCTTGAGAACCGCGTCATCAGGGTCCCCCGCGAGATCGATGAGAGGGTGGCCCGGCTCTGGCTGAGGGGATGGGGGGTGAGCATCGACAGCCTGACTGTGGAACAGGAAGAGTACCTGCGTTCGTGGAGACTGTGACGACCGCGAGCCCCCCGCGGAAGTGGGTGGGGGGCGCAAGGAGGGTGCTGGGATGAAAGAACTCATCACCATGTGGCGGAACACCAAGATGGTGGTTCTGGTGGCTCTCACCGCGGCGGTGTACGCAGCTATCCTCATCCCGTTCAAGGGTATTCCGTTGATACCCGGGATCACCGAGGTGCGTCCGGCCAACGTGGTGCCGGTCGTGTTTTCATTGCTGTTCGGTCCGGCTGCCGCCTGGGGATCCGCCATCGGCAACCTCATCGGGGACCTGTTCGGGACCCTGGGACCGGGCAGCTTTTTCGGCTTCATCGGCAACTTCTTCTTCGGGCTGGTCCCCTATGCCATCTGGGGGCGCATGGGTGCGCTGTCTGCCGGTACCGAGCCGGACATGAGGTCGCGCCGGGGCCGGCAGGTGCTGGAGTTTGTGCTGGTTGCTTTCCTGGCCAGCACCATATGCGCGGTGATCATAGCCTGGGGGCTCGAGGTGCTCAGGATGTTGCCCTTTGCGGTGCTGGGTAATATCATCACCGTCAACAACTTCGTGGCCGCCATCATCCTGGGGCCCATCCTGCTGTACATCCTCTACCCGCGGGTCAAGCGCTGGGGCCTCTTGTGGACAGACATCATGCCCGAAGAGGATGTGGGGCGCAGGGCTCCCCGGGCCCGCACTGCCCTCTTGTGGCTGGGTGGAGTGGCGGCGCTGATCCTGGGCAACTACCTTTCCATCGGGGTATACCGGGCATCCGCCTTTGCGGCCGGTTTCGCCCAGTTCGGCAACCTGGCCGTGGTGGGGAAGTTGGGGATCGTGGGCGGGCTGGCCCCGCTTGTGTTCCTGATCCTCCTGGCCATGTTCCTGTGACGCGGGTGAGCAACGTCGTGCGGCCTCGACTGCCGCCGGGGACCAACGGGGAAGGCCCGGGCCCAGCCCGGGCCTTCCCTGCAGAAACGAAGGGTCGAGCGGGAACGAGCTCGGCTGCCTAATGGAGGAGGCGTTAAGCTTGCGGATCGCCATCATCGGAGGTACGGGTGTATACGACCCGGGCCTGTTAGGGGAGCGGGAGGAAAAGGTGGTACGAACCCCGTACGGGGAAGCTCACATCACCCTCGGGGTGTACAGGGGCGTAGAGGTCGCATTCCTGACCAGGCATGGCCCCCATCATTCGGTTCCCCCCCACCGGATCAATTACCGCGCCAACGTCTGGGCGTTGCGTCACCTGGGTGTTGAGCGCGTGCTGGCCACCGCGGCGGTGGGATCTCTCAACCTCGAGATGAAACCCGGAGATTTCGTGCTGGTGGACCAGTTCATCGACTTCACCCGCCGGCGGGAGTCCACGTTTTTTGAAGGAGGGGAAGCCGGCGTGGTGCACGTGGATTTTACCGAGCCCTACTGCCCCCAGTTGAGGGCCGTGTTGGCTCAGGCCGCCCGAGAGCTGGGGATAAGCGTACACGACGGGGGGGTCTACGTTTGTACCGAGGGACCCAGGTTCGAGACTCCCGCTGAAATCAGGGCCTTCCGGCGGCTGGGAGGAGACCTGGTGGGGATGACCAATGTCCCCGAGGTGGTGCTGGCCCGGGAAGCTAACCTGTGCTACGCGCTGGTGGCCATGGTGACCAACTTCGCAGCGGGCATTTCCCCGACCCCGCTCACCCATGAGGAAGTTCTCGAGGTCATGGCCGCCAATGCCCACCGCATCAGGTCGCTGCTCTGGCGGGCCGTGGAAGTGATTCCCGCTGAACGCAGTTGCCCGTGCGGCCAGGCGGCGGGTCCGGTTGCACCCGGCGGTTGAGATGCTCCCGCCGCCACGGACGCCTGACGGCCCGCTTCAGGGAGGTAAGGAGGGTGACAAAAGCGGGTGCCGGCGAGCGGTTGGTCATAACGGGGGCCACGGCGGTGACCATGACGGGGCCGTCGGGGATTATCCCGGACAGCGAGGTGGTGGTGGAAGGATCGTTCATTGTATCCGTGGGGCCCCGGGGGCAGGGTGCGGCCGCCCGGGAGCCGGGGACCCGGGTCATCGACGCCACCGGGAAAGTGCTCATCCCCGGGCTGGTAAATGCGCACACCCATGCCGCCATGTCCCTGCTACGGGGGTACGCCGAGGACCTTCCCCTGCAGGAGTGGCTACGGGAGAAGATCTGGCCCGCCGAGCAGCAGCTCACTCCCGAGGACGTGTACTGGGGGACCCTGCTCGCCATCGCCGAGATGATCCTTTCGGGCACCACCGCCTTCGCCGACATGTACTTTCACATGGACGAGGTGGCGTCGGCGGTGCGGCAGTCGGGCGCACGGGCTGCCCTGGCGCCGGGTATGGTGTCCGGAGGGGGCGGGGACGATGAACTGCTGGGGGCCGCGCGGCGGTTTGCGGCCCGCTGGCACGGCGCAGGGGATGGACGCATCACAGTGATGTTCGGGCCGCACGCCCCGTACACCTGTACGCCCGCTCTCCTGGGGCGGGTAAGCCAGCTTGCCCGGGAGATGGGGCTCCCCGTGCACATCCACCTGGCCGAAACCGAGGGAGAGGTGGCGGAGTGTCTGGTGAGGTACGGCAAGACTCCGCTCGGGGTGGTTCGCGAAGCGGGGTTGCTGGACGGCATACTGCTGGCTGCCCACTGCGTCCACCTGGAAGACGATGAGGTGGCGGCTCTGGCTTCCCTGCGTGGGGCCTGTGTCCACTGCCCGGTGAGCAATCTGAAGCTGGGGGCGGGGATAGCGCCGCTCCTGCGCCTGCTGGACGCGGGGGTACCGGTAGCTCTCGGCACAGACGGCGCCGCCAGTGCCGGGGCGCTGGACATGTTCACCGCCATGCGGGCCGCGGCGCTGCTTCCCCGGGGGATCCACGGCGACCCCACCCGGCCCACGGCCTATCAGGTACTGGAAATGGCTACCGTAGGAGGAGCCCGTGCCATCGGCCAGGGACATCATTTGGGCAAGCTGCAGCCCGGCATGAAAGCGGACCTGGTGATACTGGATATGCGCAGGCCCGGCACCTGGCCTGTCCACGACCTCTATGCCGGCATCGTGTACAGTGCAGGCCCGGCCAACGTGGAGACGGTGATTGTGGACGGCCGGCCGGTGTTCTTCGAGCGCCGGCTCCTCAACATCGACCTGTCTTCCGTGATGGCCGAGTGTGAGGCACGGGCTCGCCGGCTGGTTGCGGCGGGGCGCAGACGCAGAAGATGTTCTCACTTCGCATAATGAGAAGAGTGGAGACACGTCCTGAGTCGCGGGGAACAAGAGGGAGGCCGTTTTTGGGCAGGCACAGGTGGCATGGATTTTGCAAATGATGGATAGGCAGACGGGCTGGGGGCCGTGCCCCTGATCACCATGAGACACAGGAGGGAGAGAGACGACGTGAAGACGGACGTGTTCAAGGGGAGGGACTTCATCTCCGAACTGGAGTACACCCGTGAGGAGATTGAGACCATCCTGGAGGTGGCGTTCCGGCTCAAGGAGGACTACGCCATGCGCCGGCCCCACCGGTTGCTGGAAGGTAAGAACATGTTCTTGATCTTCTACAACCGGTCCCTGCGCACCCGCAACAGCTTCGAGGCTGGGTTTGCCCAGTTGGGCGGGCACGCCAACTACCTGGATGCGGACAAGGTGTACACCCCCGCCATCAAGGGGATGGAGAAGGCATACACCACCGAGCGGGTGGCGGACGTGGCACGGGTGCTTTCCCGGTACGGTGACGCCATCGCCATCCGCATTTACGGCAAGCCCACCGGATGGGTGTACGGCCGGGGCAACGAGTACATTCGGGAATTTGCCCGCTGGGCCGACGTCCCCGTGATCAACATGGAAGACGACATGTACCATCCCTGTCAGGCGCTGGCCGACATCATGACCATGAAGGAGAAGCTGGGTGACCTGAAGGGCAAGAAGATCGTGGTGAGCTGGGCTTACTCCCCGAGTGTGGAGAAGCCGGTGGCGGTACCCCAGAGCGCCATGGCCATTTCCAGCTTCTTCGGCATGGACATCGTGCTGGCTCACCCCGAAGGGTTTGAGCTGGATCCCATGGTGATCGAGAAGGTGAAGGAGAACCAGCGCAGGTTCGGGGGCACCTTCGAGATCGTGCACGACATGAAGAAGGCCTTCCGCGATGCCGACGTGGTGTATCCCAAGTGCTGGGGGGTGCTCAAGCACATCCCGCCGCAGGCCAAAGAGGCGGACTGGGACGCCATCCAGAAGCTGTTTGACGCCAACAAGCACTGGATCTGCGACGAGGAGACCCTGAAGCTCGCCAAGCCTGACGTGCTGTACATGCACTGCCTCCCGGCAGACCGCGGGTTCGAGGTCACGGACGAGGTAATCGACGGGCCCAACTCCGTGGTGTTTGACGAGGCCGAAAACAGGCTGCACGCCCAGAAGGCGGTCATGGCGCTCATCATGCAGTAGCCCTTGCCGGCGGCATCCGGCTGCCGGTAGGGCGGCAACGCACGCCGGCAGCCGGGGATGCCGCGGGTGGACTCGGGACCGATACGGGTTGCGGCGGGATGCGGCTGCCGGCGAGTGCGGCCCGCAGAGCCACCGGGCGGGGAACAATAGGGCCGACTGGAGAGCGGGAGGAGCCGGAAATGGATAAGGAGTTGGTGGTTATCGCCCTGGGAGGCAATGCCATCTTGCAGCCCGGGCAGCGAGGTACGGCAGAGGAACAATTTGAGAACGTGCGGGCCACCTGCCGGCAGATCGTGACGCTGCTGGCAGAGGGGTACCGGGTCGTGCTGACACACGGTAACGGTCCGCAGGTGGGGAACATCATCATCCAGAACCAGGCAACGGATGCGGTACCGGCCATGCCCATGGACGTCTGCGGAGCGAAGAGCCAGGGCATGATTGGCTACATGATTCAGCAGAGCCTGCATAACGAGCTGGTGCGGCGGGGGATGAACGGCTGGCCGGTGGCCAGCATCGTGACCCAGGTGGTGGTATCGGCGAACGATCCGGCGTTCCAGAAACCGACCAAGCCGGTGGGGCCGTTCTACGACGAGGAATATGCCAGGAAGAGGATAGGGGCGGGAGAGAGCTGGATCGAGGACGCCGGGCGGGGCTGGCGCAAGGTGGTGCCTTCGCCGGACCCGGTGGAGATTGTGGAGCTGGACGCGGTCCGGCAACTGGCGCGCGATCACGCCATCGTGATATGCACAGGTGGCGGTGGCATCCCGGTGGTCCGGGAACCGGATGGTACCCTGCGCGGGGTAGAGGCGGTTATCGACAAGGATCTGGGTGGGCAGCGCCTGGCTACGGGACTGGGCGCGGACGTGTTTATGATCCTGACGGACGTGGCCGCGGTTGCGGTGGACTGGGGCAAGCCCACACAGCGGTATCTTGCACGCCTCACGGTTGCGGAGGCGAGGGCGTTGCAGAAAGAAGGGCATTTCAAGCCCGGGAGCATGGGGCCAAAAGTGGAAGCCTGTTGCCGGTTCGTCGAGGCCGGTGGCCGGTGCGCCATCATCGCGTCGTTGAACCAGGCCCTGGAGGCCCTGGCCGGCAGCGCCGGTACGTGGGTGGTGCCCGCCTGAGGTCCCTCCGGGTATTGGAGGCGGCGGGTTCAATTGCCAATGGCAGTTGGCAGGAGCATTGAGGGGGGAACGAGAAATGTTTGAATTTGAAGGCAAAGACCTTCTGCGTACGCCCGACTGGCCGCGGGAGGCACTCGATCGGGTGATCGAGCTGGCCAAGGAGATGAAAGCAAACAGGTTCCATCCCCGTTACCTGGACCTTCTCAAGGGGAAGACCATGCTCATGCTGTTCTACTCTGAGTCCAGCCGCACCCGGCAATCCTTCGAGGCGGCGATGACCGAGCTGGGTGGTCACGCCCAGTTTCTTGAACCCCAGAAGATGCGCATCCAGACCAAGACTTACCGGGGCGAGGTGGTGAAGGATACCGCCCTGGTGATGTCCCGTTACGGCCAGGCGATCGGGATCAGGATTGCGGAGGACAAGCTGAGCTACTACGGGGAAGGGTACGCCCTTATCAAGGAGTACGCCGACCACGCCACCATCCCGGTGATCAACATGTGCGATGACACCTACCATCCCTGCCAGGCCCTGGCAGACCTCATGGCCCTGCAGGAGGCATTCGGGCAAAGAGAATTCCGGGGTAAGAAGTTCCTCCACGTGTGGGGTTACTCGCCCAGCAAGGCCCGGAGCTGGTGCTCGGTGCAGGAGAGCCTGCTCTTGCAGGCCCGCTATGGTTGGGACATCACCCTAGCCTACCCGCCCGGGTTCGACCTGGATCCCAAGATCATCGAGCAGGCGAAGTCTTACGCCGCCGAAGCGGGGGGCAAATTCGAGATTACCCACGACCTCGAGGAAGCTTACCGCGGCGCCCATGTGGTATACTCGCGCAACTGGATGAGCCCGCGGCGCTATGAGATCGGGATGGAGGAAGAACTGAAGAGCTACCAGCCATACCGGCACTGGTGCACCACGTCGGAACTGATGGCAAAGACTAACAACGCTTACTTCGTCCACCCCATGCCGATCGAGCGCGGGTTTGAGGTGACGGACGAAGTGGCCGATTCGGACCGCTCCTTGATCTACGAACAGGCGGAAAACCGCCTGCACGTGCAGAAAGCGATACTGGCCCTGGTCCTGGGAGCCCTCAAGTAGCAGGCAGGGAGGTATGCGCGTGGGGGGAGAGCACGGGGTTCTCGAGCACTATGAGGTTGATCCCAGGGAGTGCACGGGGTGCCGTTACTGCGAGGCGGCCTGCAGCCTGGAGCACTTCGGCAAAGTGGCTCCTTCCCTGGCCCGCGTGCGGGTGAGAAGGTACGACGACGGGCGGGACGAGGTGGTGATGTGCCGCAACTGTGCGGACCACCCCTGCGTGGGTTCCTGCCCCACGGGCGCGCTGGTGTTGCGGGACGGTCACGTCCACCTGGAGCGAGACCTGTGCGTCTCCTGCCGGGCCTGCCAGGAAGCGTGTCCCCACGGAGCGGTGTTCCTCCACCCACAGGAAGATTATCCCCTCATCTGCATCCAGTGCGGCACCTGTGCCACCTTTTGCCCGCCGGGGGTGATGCGGCTTGTACGGGTATGCGGGTAGAATCCTGCGGGTTGACCTGACCCGGGGGCAGGTGAAGAAGGAACCCCTGGACGAGAACCTCGTGCGCCGTTTCCTGGGGGGAACAGGATACGCTTCCTGGCTGCTTTACCAAGAGGTGGGGCCGGGGATTGATCCCCTGGGCCCGGAGAACAAGCTGTACTTCTTTACGGGGCCGTTCACAGGTACCCTTTGGCCCCAGGGGAACCGCTATGTGGTCACCACCCGGTCCCCCCTGACCGGCATATGGGGACAAGCTCATGCCGCCGGCCACTGGGCTCCCGCCCTCAAGTTTGCCGGGTACGACGGCCTGGTCGTGGAAGGGATGGCACCGCGGCCCGTTTATCTGTTCATTGAAGATGAGCGGGTGGACATACGGGATGCCGGTCATCTGTGGGGCAGGAACGTGCACGAGACGGAGGACATGCTGCTGGACGCTCACGGGGATGATTGCCGGGTGGCCAGCATCGGGCCCGCAGGTGAAAGGCAGGTGCTCGTGGCCGCCATCGTGAACGACCGCGACCGGGTGGCGGCGCGGTGCGGCGTGGGTGCCGTGATGGGGGCCAAGCGCCTGAAGGCCATCTGCGTGCGGGGTACGGGCGGGGTGGAGGTGGCCGACCCTGGCCGCTATCCCGAGTTCTGCCGGCGCATGGTGCAGAAGCTGCTCGACGACCCCATCGCAGGCACCCGGGTGGTCTACGGCACCGCCGGCCTCATGGAGATCATGTCCGACATCGGGCGGGTGCCCACCTGGAACCTGCGCTCGGGCGTGTTTCCCGCCGCGCGCCGCATCGGAGGCAGGCGCTTGCGGGACGAGTACCTGCTCAAGCCCCGGGCCGACTTCGCCTGTGCCCAGAGGTGCGGTCGTTACGTGGAGGTGCGGGAAGGCCGCTGGCGCTGCCGCACCGGCGGGCCCGAATTCGAGACGCTGGCCGCCCTGGGATCCCGGTGCGGGGTGGACGACCTGGAGGCGGTCATTTACGCCGGTTACCTGTGTAACGTGCTGGGGATGGACACCATCGGCGCCGGTGCCGTGATATCCTGGGCCATGGAAGCGTGGGAGCTGGGGTTGCTCCCCCGGGAGCTGGTGGGCGATCTGGACCTCAGTTGGGGCAACGCCCAGACCATGGTGGAGTTGACCCGGCGCCTGGCTTACCGGGAGGGGCTGGGGGACTTCCTGGCAGGCGGGTCGCTGCGGGCCGCGCGAGAACTGGGTGCCGAGGCGGAGAAGCTGGTGATGCACGTAAAGGGCATGGAAATCGCGGGCCAGGACCCCCGGGGGCAGAAGTCCATGGGACTGGCCATGGCGACTTCCGCCCGCGGTGCCGACCATCTCTACGCATTCCCCGTGCTGGACGAAGGAGGATTCGACGAGGAGATCCGCCGCGTTTACGGCCCGCAGTACATGCCGGAGATGGCCGACCGCCTGTCGCCCGTGCACAAGGGGCACATGGTGTATGTGAACGAGAACTGGGCGGCGGTGGTGGAGTCGGTGGGGGCATGTAAATACGGCACCATGGTGCCCCCCACCCTGGGATACGAGGAGGTGGCCGAAGGGTTGGCCCTCACCTGCGGCCTGGAGTACTCGGTTTCTGACCTGGAGAGGCTGGGCGAACGGGTGGTCAACCTGCAGCGCATGTACAACGTCAGGCTGGGCGTGCGGCGGGCCCAGGATACCCTCCCGGAGCGCCTGCTCAAGGAACCCGCTCCGGACGGGCCAGCCCGCGGCCAGGTCGTGGAACTGGACTACATGCTGGACGAGTACTACCGGGAGCGCGGGTGGGACCCCGATGGGGTCCCCACCCGGGACCGCCTGCTGCAACTGGGTTTGCCGGAGCTGGTAACGTGAAGGTCAGGGTTAAGGTGGCGGGGCCCCTGCAACAGTTTTACCCGCCGGGCGAGGGGGAGGTGGAACTCGCCGGGGCTGCGAGCGTGGCGCGGCTCATCGACACTCTGGGGCTGCCCCGCTTCCCTCCCATCGTGGTGGTGGTGAACGGCAGGTACGCGACAGAAGATACCCTTCTGGCTGACGGAGACCGCGTCTTTCTCCTGTGGCCGGTAGGTGGGGGGCAGGGTGGGGCGTGCCGCAGGACGGGTGCCGGCCGGGGTCCAGAAGAAGGATTGGTCCAACCGTTAGGGGGGAAGAACGTGCAGAAAGTGCTGCTGGTGTGGCCGGAGAAGTGCACGGGCTGCCGGGTCTGCGAACTCGCCTGCTCGTGGGAACATGAGAAGGTCTTCAGTCCCGCCCTTTCCCGCATCCAGGTGGTGTCCTGGAAGCGGGAGGGGGTCGATGTGCCCATGGTGTGCCAGCAGTGCCAGACCGCCCTGTGCATGGAAGCGTGCACGGCCCGGGCCATCAGCCGGGACCCCGACACGGGGGCGGTACTGGTAGACCAGCGGCGGTGCATCGGGTGTCACATGTGCGTGCTGGCCTGTCCCTTCGGGGGCCCGGCCATCCACCCCGAGACGGGGAAGATCATGAAGTGTGACCTGTGCGGGGGGAACCCCCGCTGTGCCCAAATGTGCCCCGTGGGGGCCATCGAGTACGTGCGGGCCGACCGGGTGGGGCTGGCGCGGAAGCGGGCCAGCCTGGGCTATCTCACCCGCTACCTCGAGCTGGCGGTTAAGGAGGGGTGAGCGTGGCGTACGGCGGTTACCAGGGGTGCTTTTTGGACGTGGATCTTTCCGCGGGCAGGGTGGAAGCTCACCCCGTCCCGGAAGAGATGCAGCGCATGTACCTGGGCGGAGACGGGGTGGCGGCCCGCATCCTGTGGGACCAGGTGCGACCGGGGGTCGATCCCCTGGGACCGGAAAACGTGCTGGTCATAGCCACGGGTCCCCTCACCGGCACCCTGTTTCCTCCCTCGGGACGCTGGATGGCTGCCTCCCTTTCACCCCTCACCTTCCACTGGGGGGAGGCCCATGCCGGGGGCTTCTTCGGGGCGGAGTTGAAGTACGCCGGTTACGACTACCTGGTGATCCGGGGTAAGGCATCCGAACCGGTCTGGCTTTGCATCCATGACGGGCGTGCCGAGCTGCGATCTGCTGCCACCCTGTGGGGCAGAACCGTGCCGGAGACCACTGCGGCAATTACCGGTGAACTGGGTGACCCCGACGTCAAGGTGGCGTGCATTGGTCCGGCCGGGGAGAAGCTGGTGCGGTATGCGGCCATTATGTCCGATTACTGGCGCGCAGCCGGACGCACGGGCATGGGAGCGGTGATGGGCTCCAAGAACCTGAAGGCCATTGCCGTGCGGGGGTTTCTGCCCGTGCGGGTGGCAGACCCGGATGGGTTCTGGGCTGCCTGCCAGGAGGCCCACCGGGCCCACCGCGAGGGAGAGTGGGCCGAGTACGTCCGCCGCACCTCCCGTCGGTACGGCACCACGGGGCTGACGGATGCCATGAACGCCATCGGCCGCCTTCCCGTGAAGAACCACCAGGACGGGTACATCCCGGACGTGGAGCGGGTGGGGTGCGAGGCCATCAGGCAAAAGTACCGGGTGGCCCACAAGTCCTGCTACGGGTGCGCCCTGCAGTGCAAGTACGTCTCCCACGTGCCTTCGGGGCCGTACCAGGGCACCCGTTCTGAGGGTCCCGAGTACGAGACCGTGGACGCCTGGGGCCCCAACATCCTGGTGTACGACCTGGATGTGGTCATGCGGGCCAACTACCTCTGTAACATTTACGGCCTGGACACCATCTCGGCGGGGGCGGCCGTTGCCTTCGCCATGGAGCTTTACGAGCGGGGACTGATCGGTAAAGAAGAGACGGGCGGAACGGAGATCCGCTGGGGCGACGGACAGGTGGCGTTGGATCTCCTGGAGCAGATTGCCCGCCGAGAGGGGTTCGGGCGGCTGCTGGGCGAGGGGTGCGAACTGGCAGCCCGGCAACTGGGTGGCGAGGCCTGGCGCTATTCCATCTCGGTGAACGGGCTGGAGGCATCGGGCCAGGATCCCCGCTCCCACAAGTCGGTGGGTTGCACGTACGCTACCAACGTGCGGGGCGCCGACCACTTGCGCAGTCTTTCCGTCATCGACGAGCTGGGGTTCCGGTCCAAGGCCATCGAGCGTTTCCCGCACCTGGATCCCGGCATCTGTGGTGACCTGCTGGACGAGACGTACAAGGGTTACATGGTGGCGGACCAGGAAGAGTGCTTTGCGGTGTGCGATTCCATGATCCTGTGCAAATACGGGGTGATGTGGCCGCCCATCTACTATTTCCCGGAGTTTGCCCGCGCCATTTCCACCGCCACGGGCATGAGGGAGTATGGGGATCCCGAGGCGGTGCGTCTGCTCGGGCGCCGCATCTGCCACCTGCGGCGGGCATTCAACGTGCGACTGGGTTGGGACCGCTCCCGCGATACTCTGCATCCCCGTTTCACGCAGGAGCCCATGCCCAGCGGGCCGGCCAGGGGCCAGGTCTGCAACCTGGAGCCCATGCTGAGGGAGTACTACGAAGTATTCGGCTACGATCAGGCCACCGGGCTCCCCTACCGGGAAACCCTTGAGCAGGTGGGGCTTTCGGACGTGGCAGACGAACTGGCCCGTGCGGGCCGGCTGGCGCAGAGGGGGTGAGGGGTTGGCCGATCTGCGGGTGAGGATAGCGGGGATTGAGTTCCCCAACCCGGTGTTCACGGCTGCCGGGCCCCCCTCCCAGGATGGCGCCGCCCTGCTGCGGGCGGCGGCAGGGGGTGCCGGGGGCCTGGTGTGCAAGACGGTATCCCTGAAGCCGGCGCCTGTGCCCCATCCGAACATGATGGTTCCCGGGCGCGGGCGCACCATGCACCTCATCTCCGTGGGTGCGGGCGGGGGGCTGGCCAAAGTGGTACGGGCCGAGTTGCAACTGGGCCAGGCCCTGCTCAACACGGAACTGTGGTCCGACCTGCCCCTGGAGCGGTGGCTGCAGGTGGAGTATCCCCGCGCCCGCCAGGCCGGGCTGCCCGTGATCGCCAGTATCGGTTACACCGCTGACGAGGTGCGCGAGGTGGGTCCCCGGGTCGAGGCAGCGGGGGTGGACGCCATCGAGTTTTCCGTCCACTACCTGGGGGGCGCCATCGACCCCGTGCTGGAGACCGCCCGTGCTCTGCGCGATGCCGTCAGCGTGCCCATCTTCGCCAAGCTTTCCCCCAACGTGCCCGACCTGGTGGCGGTGGCGCGGGCCATTGATCCTTACGTGGACGGGTTCGTGGCTATCAATTCCCTGGGACCGTGCCTGGACTTCGATCCCGAGAACCCGGCACCTTACCTGGGCAGCAAGCTGGGGTACGGGTGGATATCCGGGGCGCCGCTGAAGCCCCTGGCCCTGCGTTGTGTGTTCGAGCTGGCGCGGGCTACTCCCAAACCCGTGATCGGGGTGGGCGGGGTGATGAGCGGGCGGGACGCCGTGCAGTTCCTCATGGCCGGGGCGTGGGCGGTGCAGATCTGTACGGGGGCCATCCTGCAGGGACCGGGGGTGTACGGGCGCGTGGCCGGAGAACTTGCTGCCTGGCTGGACGGCCACGGCTACCGGTTCCCGGAGGAGATCCGCGGCAAGTACATCCGGGCGGTGGGCGAAGGGCAGGCCGTCAAGTTGGAGGTTACGCCAGCCCGGGTGGATGAGGACCGCTGCACGGGGTGCGGGCTGTGCGTGCCCAGTTGCCCGGCCCAGGCTATATCTCAGGAGGGCATGCGGCCGGTAAGCGTGGACGAACTCAAGTGCCAGGGTTGCGGGCTGTGCGGGAGCATCTGCCCGCAGGGTGCCATGAGCCGCCCCTACTGATCCACCCCTACTTACCCGGACCGCCGCCGTCGCCCGTTCATGCTCGCATCGCCGTGTCATTTGCCGACTACGGAGAGGAGGAGAAGGACCGGTGGCAGGGGTTTCGTACCAGGGTACCATCCTGTGGGTGGACCTCAGCCGGGGTACCGTGGAGGGCAGGACATTTTCCGAATCACTTCAGCGTGCTTACCTGGGGGGCAGGGCACTGGCCGCCCGGCTCCTCTACGACCTGGTGCCACCCCAAGCCGATCCCCTGGGGCCGGAAAACGTGGTCGTGGTGGCGACCGGACCCATCACCGGCACCCTGGCTCCTGCCTCCGGCCGCTTCACGGTGGCGGCGGTCTCGCCCAAGACCGGCCTGATAGGCTACGCCAACTCAGGCGGTCACTTCGGGCCGGAGATGAAGCTGGCGGGATTTGACGCCCTGGTCATCACGGGTTCCAGCCCCGAACCCGTGTACCTGTACCTGAGCGATGGCAGGGCCGCACTGCTCCCCGCCCGCGAGATGTGGGGACAGGGGTTGTTCCGGACGTGGGCAATGCTGGAGGAAAGGCACGGTCCCGGCGTGCACTACCTGGGTATCGGTCCGGCAGGCGAGAACCAGGTGCTGGTATCCGCAGTGATGAACGACGGCTGGGATGCGCAGGCACGTCCTGCCCTGGGGGCGGTGTGGGGGGCCAAGAAGCTGAAGTGCATTGCGGCCCATGGCACCGGGAAGGTGAAGGTGGCTGACCCGGAGGGTTTTCTGGATGCGGTGCGGGACGCCTACCGCAAAATCATGGCCGACAAGACGTACCCCGATTTTTCCAAGTACGGGACCTCTATCCTGGTAGACATCGCCCAGGCCAGCGGCGGGCTTTCTACCCGCAACGCCCAGGAGGGCGTGTTCGAGCACTACGACCGCATATCCTCGCGTCGGATGCACGCTGACCACACGGTGGGGAAAAAGGCTTGCTGGGGGTGTCCCCTCCACTGCAAGAACTACGTGGAGGTGAGGAGCGGCCCCTACCGGATGCGGGGTGGGGGACCGGAGTACGAGACCCTGGTGTGCCTGGGGTCGCGAGTGGGGCTGGGCGACCTGGGAGCCATCCTGTACGCCAACCACATCTGCAACGACCTGGGGCTGGACACCATCTCGGCCGGTACGGCCATTTCCTTCCTGATGGAAGCGTCCCAGCGTGAGCTCATCCCGGAGAGGCTCCCCTGGGGGGATGCCCAACTGGTCATCGACCTCCTGAAGAAGATGGCGTACCGGGAGGGGTTGGGGGAACTGGCCGGGCAGGGGGTGGCCCGCCTGCGCCAGGCCATCGCCGGTTCGGACGAGTTCGCCCTCGAGGTGAAGGGTCTGGAACTTCCCGCCTTTGACGTGCGCACGGGAAAGGGCTTCGGGTTGTCTGAGGCAACTGCCAACCGGGGAGGGGACCACCTCACCGCGCTACCCAATTTTGAACTGCTGGGGATGAGCGAGCAGGAAGGAGAGCACTGGTTCGGGAATCCTTATTGCGTTGATCCGTATACGGAGCGGGGCAAGGTTCCCATGGTCCTCTGGCACGAATACTTTGCCATGCTGTGCGACTCCGCAGAAATATGCAAGTACACCACCTTTGCCACGTACGCCCTGTTGCCCCGGGATTTGGCCCGTTTCATCACCCTGGCGACGGGTGAAGAACGGACGGAAGCAGAGTTGATGTATCTCGCCGAGCGGGCCTACAACCTGGAGCGGCTGTTCAACATCCGCAGGGGGATGGTCCCGGCCCGGGACGATCGCCTGCCCCGTCGATACACTCGCGACCCGCTTCCGCACGGGCCGGCGCGGGGTCAGGTGGTCCATCTGGAAACCATGCTCCCCGAATACTACCGGGCCCATGGCTGGGACCAGCGGGGAGTACCTTTGCCCGAAACCCTGCGCCGTCTGGGTCTGGATAAAGAGGCTGCCCAGGCGCTGGGGGGTGGCACCGGGCAGTGCGGGTGAAGCTGCGCAATTACGGGTACTACGCCGACCTGCTGGGAGGGCCGCTGGTGGAACTGGAGATCCCGGGCAGCACCCTGGGGGATCTCTTTACGGCCATCAGGTCCCGGTTCGGGGTCGACCTCGGGGCGCGGCCTAACCTGCGGCTGATCGTGGGAGAGAAGGTTTTACACTCTTTTCCCGCGGGGTTCAGGCTGGAAGAGGGTGCGGAGGTGGCCATCGTTCCGGTGGTGGCAGGAGGAGATTGGGTTGTGCGGGAGGAGGTGAGTATGGGACGGCGTTCGGTGGTGTCTCGGCATCGGGGAACGGCCATTCGTTCTGCAAGAGGGGAGGAGAGGGAATGCACCGGAGGATACTCGTCACCGGGCTGATACTCCTTTTGCTGGTAGCGTTTGTGACGGCGTGCACGAGCAAGCCAGCCGAGCCGCAGCAGCCCGCCAAGCCAGCGGAGGAGCCCAAGGAGATCAACGTGGGATTCATTTACGTGGGCCCGGTGGGGGACGCCGGATGGACCTGGGCCCATGACCAGGGGCGCCAGTACCTGGAGAAGAACCTGCCCGGCGTGAAGACGCACTTCATCGAATCGGTACCGGAGGGAGCCGACTGCGAGCGGGAGATCCGGCGGCTGGTGGAGGAGAAGAACTGCAAGGTGGTTTTCACCACCAGTTTCGGGTTCATGGACGGCACGCTCAACGTGGCCAAGGAGTACCCCGATCGCGTGTTCATGCACTGCTCGGGGTACAAGATGTCGGACAACATGGGGAACTACTTCGGCCGCATGTACCAGCCCCGGTACCTGGCGGGGATCGTGGCCGGCAAGATGACAAAGTCCAACAAGATCGGCTACGTGGCTGCGTTCTCCATCCCCGAGGTGGTGCGCGGGATCAACGCCTTCACCCTGGGAGTGCGTTCGGTTAACCCCAAGGCTACGGTGAAAGTGGTCTGGACCAACACCTGGTACGACCCGGCCAAGGAGAAGGAAGCCGCCAAGAGCCTGCTGGCGGTGGGCTGCGACGTCATCGCCCAGCACCAGGATACACCAGGTCCGGTGCAGGCGGCCGAAGAGGCGGGCAAGTACGGCATCGGGTACAACTCCGACATGTCCAAGTTTGCCCCCAAGGCCCACCTCACCGCGCCCGTATGGAACTGGGGTCCTTACTACGTGCGGGTGGTCAAGTCCGTCATGGACAAGACCTGGAAGCCCGAGGCGTACTGGGGTCCCATGTCTGATGGCATCGTGGGTCTGGCACCCTTGGGTCCCATGGTCCCCGAAGACGTCAAGAAGCTGGTGGAGGAGAAAAAGCAGGAGATCCTGTCCGGGAAGTGGGACGTGTTCACGGGGCCCATCAAGGACCAGTCGGGCAAGGTTCGGGTGGCCGAGGGTCAGAAGATGACGGACCAGGAGATGCTCAGCTTCGACTGGTTCGTCGAGGGCGTGGAAGGTACCATCAAGTAATCGGTAGTGTGGAGGTAGCCCCGGCGCCGTTCCGCGCCGGGGCTGCCTGATAAACGGGCGGGGGTGAGCCGTTTGGCCGGGGAAATCCTGGTCGAGATGCGGGGCATCACCAAGCGCTTTCCGGGAGTGCTGGCTAACGACGGGGTGAACCTGTCGGTGCAGGCGGGGGAGGTGCACGCCCTCCTGGGCGAGAACGGGGCGGGCAAGACCACCCTGATGAGCGTCCTCTCCGGCCTGTATCAGCCTGATGCGGGGGAAATCCTGGTGGAGGGCAGGCCCGTAGTCTTTCGATCACCGCGGGACGCCATCCGGGCGGGCATCGGGATGGTGCACCAGCACTTCCGCCTGGTGGAGCCGTTCACGGTGGCAGAGAACGTCACCCTGGGGCTCGACCGGCCCCGATTCGCACTGGACCTGGGCAGGGTGGAAGCGGAAGTGGCCAGGCTGGGGGACCGGCACGGCCTGAAAGTTGACCCCCGTGCGCGCATCTGGCAGCTTTCCGTGGGGGAGCAGCAGCGGGTGGAGATCCTCAAGATGCTTTACCGGGGTGCCCGGGTGCTGATCCTGGACGAACCCACCGCGGTGCTCACCCCTCAGGAGGCGCGAGAGCTTTTCGCCGTGCTGCGCCAGATGGCCGCCTCCGGGCGGGCCATCGTGTTCATAAGCCACAAGCTGCAGGAAGTGATGGAGGTAGCCGACCGCATTACCGTGTTGCGGGGTGGCCGCAACGTGGCTACCCTGGCCAAGGCCGCCACCACCCCGCGGGAACTGGCCCACCTCATGGTGGGGAGGGAAGTCTCGGTTTCTTATGACCGTGCGGACCGCCCCCCGGGGGAGGTGCTGCTTTCCCTGGAGGGCGTGGAAGCCATGAGCGACCGCGGCTTCCTGGCCCTGCGGGGTCTCTCCCTCAAGGTGCACGCCGGAGAAATCGTGGGCATCGCGGGAGTGTCGGGGAACGGGCAGCGAGAACTGGCCGAGGTGATCAGCGGGCTGCGCCCGGTGGTGGGGGGCACCGTCAGGGTGGGGGGCAGGGAGCTCACCGGCTGCCACCCGGCCCGCATCATCGAGTGTGGCCTGAGCCTGATCCCTGAGGACAGGCTGGGCACGGGCCTGGTGCCCACCCTGCCCGTGTGCGATAACGTGATCCTCAAGGGGTATCGCCGTCCCCCCATTTGCCGGGGTGCCTTTTTGCAGTGGGCGGAGATCAGGCGGCAGGCCCGCAGTCTGGTGGAGGAATTCGCGGTCAAGGTGCCCAGCCTGGATGCGCCGGTGCGCAAGCTTTCCGGCGGCAACCTCCAGCGCCTCTTGCTGGCCCGCGAGATATCGGCCAGGCCCCGCGTGATGGTGGCCGTGCATCCCACCCGGGGGCTGGACGTAGGCGCCACGGCAGGGGTGCATGGCCTCCTGCTGCAACAGAGAGATGCGGGAGCGGCTATCCTCCTCATTTCCGAGGATCTCGATGAGATCATGGCCCTGTCCGACCGCATTGCCGTTATGTATGAGGGACAGATCGTGGGAGAAGTGATGGCCCGAGAGGCACGTTTGGAGGAGATAGGTTTGATGATGGCGGGCGTACGTCCCCGCTCGACAGGTCCCGATGAGGCGGAGGCTGGCCAGGGAGGTGCGACGGGATGAGGTTGCCAGAGGATGGCGGCGGGGGTGCGAGGGCATGAGGTTGCGCCTGGAACGGCGGCTTGACGTTCCCCGCCCCCTGATCTGGTTGATGCCTGTGGTGTCGGTGGCGCTTGCCCTCCTGGCCGGTGCCCTGTTTTTGCACCTCACCGGGAGCGACCCCGGGGAAGTGTACGGCATGATGTTGCGGGGTGCCTTCGGGTCTCGCTACGGCACTACCGAGACCTTCGTGAAGGCGATCCCCCTCATGCTGTGCGGGCTGGGGGTGGGGATTGCCTTCCGCATGCTGCTATGGAACATCGGGGCAGAAGGACAGCTGTACATGGGGGCGTTTGCCGCCACCTGGGTGTGCCTCTCGTTCCCGGAGGGGCCCGCGTACCTGCTCGTGCCCGCTATGATGCTGGCGGGATTGCTCGCCGGCGGTGTGTGGGCCCTGCTGCCCGCCATACCACGGGCTTACCTGAAGACCAACGAGGTCATCACCACCCTGATGCTCAACTACGTGGCCATCCTGTGGGTGAGTTACCTGGTGCACGGCCCCTGGCGGGACCCGGCCGGGCTCAACTTCCCGCTGACCCCGCCCTTCCCCCGCTCGGCATGGCTGCCCACCTTTCCCGGGACCCGCGTCCACGTGGGCCTCGTAATCGCCGTGGTGGCGGCGGCGCTGCTCAGCGTGGTGCTGTGGCGAACCCGCTGGGGGTACGAGGTGAGGGTGATTGGAGAGAGTGCCCAGGCCGCGCGCTACGCGGGCATGAACGTGGAGCGCAACATCCTGCTCGTCATGTTCCTGAGCGGGGCCCTGGCCGGACTGGCGGGCATGTGCGAGGTCTCCGGGGTTATCCACCGCCTGCAGCACCAGGTGTCCCCCGGATACGGGTATTCCGCCATCATCGTGGCCTGGCTGGCTCGCCTCAACCCCTGGGCTATCCTGGTGGTATCCATTCTTTTCGGCGGGTTGCTGGTAGGAGGGTATGCCGTACAACTGGCCGGCATTCCGGCAGCGGTGGCTTACATGCTCCAGGGAGCCATCCTGTTTTTCGTGCTGGGAGGCGAGTTTTTGACGCGCTACCGCATCCGCCTGGTAGTTTCGCCGGGCCCGGGTCCGGTGGTGGCGGCCGGAGCAGGGGGGGACGGCTCTCCGGCCGGCACGGCCGCGCCGCGTTCGGCGGGTCGGGGAAGCAAGGGCGGCACCCGGGAAGGGGGGGTATAGATGGACTGGCTGCTGGCGGTTTCCATCTGCCAGGCCGCCATCACGGCGGGAACCCCCATCCTGTTCGCAGCCCTGGGGGAAATCCTGGCCGAGCGGGTGGGCGTGCTCAACCTGGGCGTGGAAGGCATGATGCTGGTGGGGGCGGTCTCGGGGTTCCTGGTAACGGTCCGGACGGGAAGCCCCTGGCTGGGCCTGCTGGCCTCTTTGGTGGCGGGAGGGCTCATGGCCCTCATCCACGCCGTGCTTTCGGTGGGGCTGCGGGCTAACCAGGTGGTGAGCGGCCTGGCTCTCACCCTGTTCGGCACAGGGTTGAGTGGCTACCTGGGTAAGCCCCTGATCGGGGTTCCTGCTCCGCTCACGTTCCGCCCGGTGAAGGTCCCCGGGCTGGGGGACATGCCCTTCCTGGGACCGGTAGTGTTCGGGCACGACTACCTGGTGTACATCAGTTACCTGCTGGTACCGCTGCTGTGGTTCTTCCTGTACCGCACGCGACCGGGCCTGCACATGCGGTCCGTGGGGGAAAACCCCGCTGCCGCCGATGCCATGGGCATCAACGTGGTCTGGACGCGCTACATTTACACCGTGGCTGGGGGCATGCTCGCTGGAGCTGGCGGTGCGTACCTGTCCCTCGCCTACGCCCCTACCTGGCTGGAAAACATGACTGCGGGACGGGGCTGGATTGCGGTGGCCCTGGTGATATTTGCCGGCTGGAATCCCCTTGTGGCCCTGGCAGGATCCTACCTGTTCGGGGGCGTGGATGCTCTGGGCCTGCGCATCCAGGCTGTGGGTACCGTGGTGCCTTCGTTCTTCCTGAGCATGCTCCCTTATGTCTTCACCATCCTGGTGCTTCTGGTTAGCGCCCGCGGCAAGCGCCGTCTGGCGGCTCCCGGTGCCCTGGGGCTGGCCTACGACCGCGAGGGCCACTAGCCCCCCGGCACAAACGGCTGGGCGCAAGCGATCCGGGTTCCGGGGTGCATGACGGCGCGTGATGGCCTAGCCGGTGTGGCGCAGGGAGTAGAGGTGGGTTCTCTGCTCCAGGCTGATGGCGCGGGTATGGGGGGTACGGTACCAGCCGCGGTGGCGGAAAGTGAGCAGTCCCGCCACCGCAATGGGTATCCAGGTAAACGAGAACACGGTGTAGGCGGGTAAATAGAGATAGGCTTTCAGGGGTGCCTTTTCCAGATACATAGCGATCACGGGCATGAGGTAGGGGACGAGGGCCAGGGCCAGCAGCAGGGGGTTTTGGTCGCGGGCGGCGGCGACGGCTACCGCCGTCCGGGGGTGCAGGGCAGCAGAGAGGGCACAGAGGGGTCCGGCGAGGAGCAGTACCGGTTGCAGCAGGCACAGGAGGGCGTCCGCCCTCGTCCAGCTGCGCAGGGTCAGGGCCTCCCGGAACAAGCGGGGTCCGTAGGTGAAGAGGACCTGCCATTTCCCTTGCAGCCAGCGCAGCCTCTGCCGGCAGGACGGCCCCAGCCGGGCAGGTTTTTCGTCGAACACCACCGCTTCGTGGGCCCAGGTCACTCTTATGCCCCGCGAGATCAGGATCACCGTGTACTCCAGATCTTCGGTGAGAGAGGTGGCGGGCCAGCCCGTGCTGGCCAGAACGTCCCTGCGGAAGCACATGCCGGTACCGCAGAGCAAGCCCGATAGCCCCGCCCGGGCGCGGCCCAGTTGCCACAGCCGATTGGCCAGCCAGAAGTTGATGGCGTACGAGGCGCTCACCCAGGAATCCAGGGGGTTCTTGGTTTCCACCCGGGCCTGGACCACGCTGGCTCCCGCCACCAGGCGCGCGTTCACCCGGGCCAGGAACGAGGAGTCAAGGAGGTTGTCAGCGTCCATGATGCAAATGGCGTCACAGCGCGAGCGGTTCAGTATCTGGCACAGCCCGAACTGCAGGGCGTACCCCTTCCCCCGGAGGTGGCTTACCCGCTCCAGCACGGTTGCCCCTGCCCGCGCTGCCACGTGAGCGGTCCCGTCAGTGCAGTTGTCTGCTACCACGTAAACCTCCACCAGGTGTGCCGGGTAATCCTGGCGGGCAATGCTGTCCAGCAAATGGGGCAGTACTGTCTCCTCGTTGTGGGCGGGTATGAGCAGGGCAAAGCGGGTCACCGGCTCCGCCGGAGGCGGGCAGCGCGGGTGCCCCAATCCCAGGTACGCGAGAATGTAGTAATAGAGGAGTGCCAACAGAAACAACCATTGTAACGCGCTCAATATGTACTCTGGCGCCGCCATGGCGACCCCCCTCCGATTGCTCCCCTGCGATTATACGTTGGGGAACAAGGAGGCTTCACGGACGGCGCCCGGCCCTGCAAGTGGGGCCGGGGCGAGAACGGCGCGACTACGCTTCAAAATCGCACTCGCTCTCCCTCACCCGGCCCCGTACGCCCGCGGGCTAGGTCGTACAGAAGGAAGTGAGGGCGTCCCACATCACCTGCAGGGCGAAGCGGAAGCTGTCCTCGGGAAGTCGCTCATCGGTACCGTGGGCCAGGTGAACCGGCACGTGGGGCAGGTAGGGCCAGAACCCATACACGGGGATGCCCAGCCGGCGCAGGAAACGGCTGTCGGTCATCCCGGTGGACATGAAGGGAGCGAGGGTGCTTCCCGGGACGTGCCGGGAAAGGGCCTGGCGCAGGCACTCCACCAGGGAGGTGGGGAAAGGTGACTCACTAGGCTGGTCGCTCATGAGGACCTCCACCGTGATGCCTGCCCCGTCGTCTCCCAGGGCCTGGCGGACTTCGGCCAGGAAGGTTTCGGGCGTGAATCCCGGCACCATGCGACCATCCACCTCGGCCGTGGCCTGGGCGGGGATCACGTTGGTTTTGCTCCCCGCCGCCAGTACGGTGGGACTAACCGTGTTGCGCAGGGTGGCCGCCAGCCCGGCTGCCTTTTCCGGTGGCAGGAGCCGCTCCAGGTCTTCCCGCCTGCCGCCGGTGGCGATTGCCTGCCGGATGGCCCTGCCCACTTCCGGTCCCCCGGCCTCCACGAAAGCGGCCAGCATGGCCTCGACGGTGGGGGTGAGATGCAGGGGTAGTTCGCGCGTGCCGAGGCGGGCCACGGCGCGGGCCAGCTTCACCACCGCATTGTCGGCGACGGGCACGGAGCCGTGGCCCGCCCGGCCCCGGGCAGTGAACCGCAGCCAGCATACGCCTTTTTCCGCCGTCTGGCAGGTGAATACTTGGGCTCCCCCCAGGGAGAAGGAGGCACCGCCGCCCTCATTGAGGGCTGCTTCCGCCTGCAGTAGTTCGGGGTGCTCGCGGGCGAGCCAGGCCATGCCCCAGGTGCCGCCTGCTTCCTCGTCGGCGGTGGCGGCCAGGATCACGTCCCGGTCCGTTTTGACCCCCAGGCGCTTCATCCAGAGGAGGATGGTCACCCAGCCGGCGATCATATCCTTGCAGTCCAGGGATCCCCGTCCCCAGATGGCGCCGTCCGCCACCGTCCCCGAAAAGGGCGGGTACTGCCAGTCCTCTGCCCGGGCGGGTACCACGTCCAGGTGACCCGCGAGCAGGAGGGGTTTTCGCCTCCCATCCCCCGGCCAGCGGGCTACGATGCTGCCCCGCCCCGGGGCGGGCTCGAATACCTGGCAGGAGATCCCCTCCCGGCGCAACAATCCTTCCAGGTAGCGTGCTGCCTGGACCTCGTTACCCGGTGGATTGGTGGTGTCGATTTGCAGTAGAGAAATCAACAGTTCTTTGGCCTCTGCGTACATCTCATCTCCCGGGAATTCCATCGGTTCGTTCCTCCTTTCCTCTCTTGGACGCCTGTTCCGCCCCGGGTGCCAAGCCTCCGCGTCCGGGAAGCATTCTGCGGGCAGAAAGCAGCTTCCTGCTCCCGCCAGAGCGCGGGGCGGAAGGGAAAGCGGGGATCCGGGGAGAAAATGAAGTAGGAATTGGGTGGTGAGGGAGGCTGAACGGTGCGCAGGTCATTTGAAGAAGGGCTGGCCAACCTGCGGGAGGACTTGCTGCGCCTGGGCCACATGGCCGCGGAAGCAGTGGCCCTCTCGGTTGACGCTTTGAAGCGTCAGGATGTGGAGCTGGCCCAGAAGGTCATAGCGGGTGACGAGCCCATCGACCGCCTGCACCTGGAGATCCAGAACCGGTGCATGGAACTGATTGCCACCCAGCAGCCCATGGCGGGCGATCTGCGCGTGATCGGTGCTGCCATGGTGATAAGCATTGACCTGGAGCGGGTGGCCGACCATGCCGAGGGAGTGGCGTCGGCGGCGGTGCGGATGGCCCGGCAACCGTTGCTTAAGCCCCTCATCGATGTGCCGCGGATGGCGGAAGTGGTGCAGGGGATGCTGAAGAAGGCGCTGGACGCCTTTGTGGAGCGGGACGCACAGAAGGCAGCCCAGGTGGCCCAGGACGATGACGTGGTGGACGGCCTCCGTTCCCAGGTGTTTCGCGAACTCCTCACCTACATGATGGAGGATCCCCGCAACATCTCCCGGGCCCTGGAATTGATCCTGGTAACCCAGCACATCGAGCGGATGGGAGATCATGCCACCAACATCGCGGAAAGAGTCATCTACATGGTCACTGGCGACCTCCGCGACCTCAACGTCTGACCACGAGGAGGGACCCTCTACCCGGCCCCGGGCGGGCACCCCCGCCATATCCGGGGGAGGAATCCCCGCCCGGGGAGGCCGGCGCAGGACGTCCGCCGGGCACGGCTTGGGCGATGGCAGGGCGCGCATCAGGGCCCTCGTAATGGTGGGCGTCATGCTCCTCGGCTTGCCCGTCCTGGCCGGGTGCCGGCGGGAAGCCCGGGCCCACTCCCTTACCCTGGCGGGATCTACCTCCGTGCAGCCATTTGCCGAATTGCTCGCGGAGGTGTTCATGTCCCGGCACCCGGACATATCGGTCAACGTGCAGGGCGGTGGCTCCAGTGCCGGCATTGAGGCCGCTCTCAGCGGTGCTGCCGACATAGGGATGTCTTCCCGCCATCTGGAGCCCGGGGAGGAAGCGCGCCTGCGGCCGGTATTGATAGCCCAGGATGCCCTGGTGGTGGTGGTCCATCCCTCCAACCCGGTCACTGGCCTGAGCCGTATCCAGGTGCGGGAGATATTTGCGGGGCGGATAAGGGACTGGAGCCAGGTGGGAGGGCCCCCGCGTCCCATCCACGTCATATCCCGGGAGGAAGGCTCGGGGACGAGGGCTTCCTTCGAAGAAATGATCATGGAGGGGCAGGAGGTAGACCTGCGCGCTCTGGTTCAGGACTCAAACGGAGCCGTGCGCGAGACGGTGGCTCAGGACCCCGGAGCCATCGGTTACATCAGCATGGGCCTCGTCGACGAGAGGGTCAAGCCCGTTTCCATCGATGGGATGAGTCCCTCGGTGCAGGCGGTACTGGAAGGAAAATACCGGCTGGTGCGCCCGTTTCTGTTCGTGCTGAGGGGAGAGCCGCAGGGGCCCGCGCGGCAATTCCTGGATTTTGTCCTGGGCCCGGGGCAGGCTATCCTGCAGGAAGAGGGACTTATCCCCGCCCGCACTGAGGGGGGAGGGGGTTCTTGAAAGGTCGGGAATTGATCATCCATCGCGTCCTGCTCGTGTTGGCCTTGTCTTCCCTCAGCCTGTTGGCTCTCATCGCCCTGTTCATCTTCGTGGGCGGGGTGCCCATCATGGTGGAGGAAGGGGTGATGGAGTTCCTCCTGGGAACCAGGTGGGCTCCCACCCGCGGCCATTTTGGCATCCTGCCCATGATCGTGGGGTCCCTGTGGGTGACGGTCGGCGCACTGGTGCTCGGGGTGCCTGTTGCCCTCGCCTGTGCCATTTACCTCTCGGAGATAGCCTCGGAAAACGTGGGTAGGGTGGTCAAGCCCGCGCTGGAACTGCTGGCGGGGATTCCCTCCGTGGTTTACGGATTCCTGGGACTCGTGCTGCTGGTCCCCTTTGTCAGGGAGTTCCTGGGGGGGCCGGGCTTCTCCGTGCTGGCGGCTGCCACCGTCCTGGCGGTGATGATCCTGCCCACGGTGACCAGCGTCTCTTACGATGCCCTGCGGGCGGTCTCCCCCAGCTACCGGGAGGGCTCCCTGGCCCTGGGGGCTACCCGCTGGCAGACCATCCGCATGAGCGTCCTGCCGGCGGCCCGCTCCGGTATCCTGGCCAGTGTGATCCTGGGGATGGGGAGGGCGGTGGGCGAGACCATGGCCGTGATCATGGTGGCGGGGAATGCCACCCTGTTGCCCATTTCCCCCCTGGACCCGGTGCGTACGCTGACCTCGAACATTGCCCTGGAACTGGGGTACGCCGCCGGCAGGCACCGGGAGGCCCTCTTTGCCACGGGGGTGGTGTTGTTCCTGATCATCATGGCACTGAATCTGGTGGCAGGAGCTGTAGCGGGTAGGAGGAAGTCCAGGTGAACGGCCGTGTACACGGAAGTGCAGCGCCGGGCGGCGGCAGGTTGGAAAACCCCGATGGGAGGGGCAAGGTTGCCTGGCAGCGGGATGTCATCCTGCGTTCGCGGCGGCAGGACCGCTTCGTGGTGGGCCTGCTGGCTGGCAGCGCCTTGCTGGCCGTCGGGATTCTGGTGCTCATCGTGGGATACGTGCTGTGGCAGGGCCTGCCCGTTCTCACGCCCGAGTTCCTGCGGGGGGCCCCGGAAAAGATGGGGAGGGCGGGTGGCATATTCCCCACCATCGTGGGCACAGTGCTCCTCACCGCCGGAGCGGTGCTGGTGGCGGCTCCCCTGGGTGTGGGCACGGCCATATACCTTGCTGAATACGCCCAACAGAGCCGGCTGGTGGCGCTCATCCGTTTCGGCACCGAGTCCCTGGCCGGGATACCTTCCATCATCTTCGGTGTTTTCGGGTTTCTCTTCTTCGTGATCTACCTGGGGATGGGCTGGTCCATCCTCTCCGGGGCGCTGACCCTGGCTGGTATGATCCTGCCCACCGTCATCCGCACTGCCGAGGAGGCGATGCTGGCCGTACCGCGGGAGTACCGGGAGGTGAGCTATTCATTGGGGGGATCACGCTGGCAGACCATCACCAGGGTGGTACTCCCCAATGCCCTGCCCGGCATCCTCACGGGCGTCATGCTGGGGGTTGGGCGCAGCGTGGGAGAAACGGCGGCCGTAATATTCACGGCTGGAGCCTCCCTGCGGGTTCCCCACTCGGTGCTGGATCCTGTGCGTACCATGTCGGTGCACTTTTACCTCCTGGCCCGGGAGGGGATATCCATGCGCAATGCATACGGCACCGCAGCGGTGCTGGTGATGTCCGTGCTCGCCGTGAATTTCGTGGCCTACTATCTCATGCACCGGCGTCTGGTCCGGTTCCGGGGGGCGGGACGGTGAAGGACGCGGCTGGTACGGAGACGAGGGCCTGCGGGGAATCCGCGGAGCCGGTCAAGATCCTGGTACGGAACCTTGAGTTCTGGTACGGACCGGTGCAGGCTTTGAAAGGCGTCACCCTGCAGGTGGGGCGGGGGGAGCAACTGACCATCATGGGCCCCACCGGCAGTGGAAAGACCACTTTCCTGCGCTGCTTGAACCGGTTGAACGACCTGGTGCCCGGCACCAGGCGGGAGGGCGAAGTGCTCATCGACGGCCAGGACGTGTACCGCCCCGGCGCCGATCCCGATGCGCTGCGCAGGCGGGTGGGTATGGTGTTCGCCCTGCCTGTCCCCCTGCCCATGTCCATCTTCGACAACGTGGCGTATGGACCCCGGCTGCACGGGGTGCGGGGCAGGAAGCTGGCCGAGGTGGTGGAGCGGAGCTTGCGCGGGGCGGCCCTGTGGGACGAGGTAAAGGACCGCTTGGGAGACTCGGCATTCAGCCTGTCCGGGGGACAGCAACAGCGCCTGTCCATTGCCCGTGTCCTGGCGGTGGAGCCGGAGGTCATCCTCATGGATGAACCCTGCTCGGGTCTGGATCCCATCTCCACCCTGCGGGTGGAGGAACTCGTGGAAGAGTTGCGCGGCCGGTACACCATAGTCTTCGTCACCCACAATCCGCAGCAGGCGGCACGCCTGGGCGGGCAGGTGGCGTTCTTTTACCTCGGTGAACTTGTGGAGTGCGCCCCGGCGGGGCAGCTTTTCACCAGGCCCCGTGACCGGCGGACGGAGGACTACATCTCCGGCCGCTTCGGATAAATCCTGGCCGGCCGGGTTCCCGAGCGGCGACGACAGCGGCCCATGGATGAGGTGAAACGCGGTTGGCGAAAGGCAAAGTGGTGGTGTCCGAACTGAACCTCTCCTACCGGGGAAGACCCGCCCTCCGAGACGTTACCCTGATGTTCCCCGAGAAGGCCATCACCGCAATCATCGGTCCCTCCGGGTGCGGCAAGTCCACGCTGCTACGCACCATAAACCGCATGAACGACCTCATCCCGGGTGTTCAGATCCGGGGAAAAGTCCTGCTCGACGGCGAGGACATCTACGGCGGAGGCATCCTCCTTGAGGAGCTGCGTCGGCGGGTGGGGATGGTTTTCCAGCGCCCCAATCCCTTCCCGCTTTCGGTTTTCGATAACGTAGCTTACGGGCCCCGGGTCCACGGCGTCCGCGATCGCCGGGTGCTGGCTGACATCGTGGAAAAGTGCCTGCGGGCGGTGGGCCTTTGGGACGAACTGCGGGACCGTCTGCACCGCCCTGCTCTGGACTTATCCCTGGGCCAGCAGCAACAACTCTGCCTGGCCCGGGTGCTGGCCGTGGAACCCGAGGTCATCCTGCTGGACGAGCCCTGCTCTGCCCTGGATCCCATCTCCACCCTGCGCATCGAGCAGTTAATGCAGGAATTGAAGGAACGGTATACCATCATCATCGTCACCCATAACATGCAGCAGGCAGCCCGTGCCTCCGACCTCACCGCCTTCATTCTGAACGGGGAGCTGGTAGAGTGGGCGCCTACCGAACTCCTCTTCACCTCACCCCGCGACCCGCGCACGGAGGCGTACATCACCGGACGTCGCCTCCCCTGACCGTCCGGGTCGTTGGCCGGCAGAGCCGACGGGCGGTCGCCTGGGAAGGTGACCGTGTGCTATACTGTCTCGGAGAGAAAGGCCGAGCCAAACATTGTGCGGGAGAGGGGCAGGGGAACTGGCCGGGGCGGGCAACGCGGGCGGAAACTGGATCGTCTACATCGATGGAGGGGCCCGGGGAAATCCGGGGCCGGCGGCGGCCGCCGGGGTGATCCGGGACGAATCCGGAAAGCAAATACAGTTTTGCGTGTACCTCGGGGTAACCACCAACAACGTGGCGGAATATCTTGCTCTGTTGTGGGCCCTGGAGGAGGCACGGCGGGCCAGGGTGCCCGAGTTGATGGTTTTCACCGACAGCGAACTCCTGGTCCGGCAAATGACGGGAGAGTATAGGGTCAAGAGCCCCCGGCTCACGTCCCTCCATCGGCGTGCCCTCGAATTGGCCCGGGCCTTTCCGCGTTTCCAGATAAGCCACGTGCGGCGGGAGGACAATCGGCTGGCCGATTTCCTGGTCAATCGCACACTGGACTGGGCCGCCAAATATCTTGAGCCCCCGGCCTGCCCTGGAGCGGGTGCGGACGAATATGCGCGTGGGCCCGGTGAGGGCAGGCAGACCTAGCACGGCGGCGTCAGCGATGGGCGAGGTAGTGATGGGAGCGGACAGAGCGGACGGTAGGGTGCGGAGGAAGCGTGCTTTGGTGATGGCCACCTGGGCTATCGCCGTGATGGTGGCTGCTGCCAGCCAGGCGGGAGCAGCCGCAGAATTCCCGGCTCCGGCTGGCTACGTCAATGATTTCGCCGGGGTCCTGTCCGGCGCGGACAGCCAGAGGCTGGAAGAGCTTTGCCGCTCGCTTGAGGCCAGGACGGGGGCGGAGATGGCCATTGTCACCGTGCGCACGACCGGTGAAGAGAGCATCCAGATGTACGCGGTGAAGCTGTTTCAGACCTGGGGGATCGGAAAGAAGGGCGAGGACAATGGTCTTTTAATCCTCGCGGCAATAGATGACCGGCGTGTTTGGGTCGAGGTCGGCTACGGCCTGGAGGGTGTCCTGACGGACGGCAAGGTGGGTGCCATCTTAGACCGTCACCTGGTGCCCGCCTTCAAGGAGGGCAGGTACGGGGACGGGATGTGGGCCTGTGCTCGGGCTCTGGCCGGAGAGATAGAGGCCGCTTACGCCGGCAAGGGAACGCCGGCGCCGGGCCAGCCCGTACCCGCCCCGACCCCGGCGGCTGCCTCACTGCTCTTCTTCGGGCTGGGCATCGCCGTCTTCGTGGCGGGGGTGTACCTCCTGGCGCGAGCCACCTTCCCTCGATGTCCCTCGTGCCGGGCCCGCCTGCTGGTGAGGGAGAAGGTGCTGGTGCCGGCCACCCTGCTCGCGGCAGGCATGGCCCTGGTACTCTACACCTGTCCCCGGTGCGGTTACAGCCGGGAGAAGCGGCGCGTGCTGCCCCGGCTGATCCCCGTCCACACGGGCGGGACGTCGCGGCGGGGCGGGACCTTCTGGGGGCCCTTCGGGGGAAGCGGTTGGACCGGCCGATCCCGGGGCGGGTTCGGCGGTTTTGGGGGGGCCGCAGCGGCGGTGGCGGAGCCGGTCGCGGTTGGTGAAGCCGTTCTGGAAGCCGCCCGGAGTGGGCCCTCATCCTCGCAGGGTGGGGAGCCGCCGAACGGTCAACGGGCGGCCACCGCATAGTCAATGGACGGGGGGAAGGGTGAGCAGTTTGAGGCGGGCGATCCTTGTGGTGGTGGCTCTGCTGCTGCTGGTTATCCTCCTGGGCGGGGGAACCCTGGCCGCCACCTACAACCGACTGGTGAGTGCATCCGAGCAGGTGAACGAGCAGTGGGCGCAAATCGAGAGCCAATTGCAACGGCGCTACGACCTTATCCCCAACCTGGTGGAAACGGTCAGGGGGTACGTGGCTCACGAGCAGGAGGTGTTCACTGCCGTGGCAGAGGCCAGGGCGAAGCTGGCGGGTGCTGCCACCACGTCGGCGCGGGTCGAGGCGGCCAACCAGCTTGAGAGCGCGCTGGCCCGGTTGCTGGTGATCGTGGAGCGTTATCCCGAATTGAGGGCAAACGAGCAGTTCAATCGCCTGATGGACGAACTGGCGGGGACGGAAAACCGGATCAACGTGGCCCGCATGCGCTACAACGAGGCGGTCAAGCAGTACAATCGCATGATCCGCAGTTTCCCCACGGTGCTCCTGGCCGGGATGTTGGGCTTTGGCGAACGGCCCTATTTCCAGGCCCAGGAGGGGGCCGAGACCGCTCCCCGCGTCGACTTCGGTAAGTAACGGGAAGCCAATTGCCTGGGCCTGGGTCTGAAAAGCGCTGATACGCAAGAGCGGGCGGGACCTCCCAGGAAGTGGCGGTCCAGGAGTGTCGCTGGCCCCTATGTCAACATACGCCCTCCCCGCCGCCGGAGTGCCGGTCGCAGGGCAGCCTGCGTGTGGCGCCCCGACGGCCGGCATATGGATTTGGTAGGGAGACCTCGGGGGGTGCGGGTATGGAGACGAGGCGGGCGGGGCTTGAGCTGGTGGCGGAGAGCGCCGTCATCATAATTCCCGGTGTATTCCTGATCATGGACGTGGCCTTCGATCATCAGGTGCCCTTGGCATGGAGCGGCAGCGATGTCTATGAACTAAACGGTACGGTGCTCGGGGGCAGGCGGGTGGCGGCGAGCGGACGGCATCGCACCTACCGGGAGACCTCCCTGCCGCTGGGCCTGGGCACAGTGGAAGCGGCGCCGGCAGTTCCGGCGCCGCGTCCCGAGTACGTACGGCGCACGAGGGTGAAGCTCCACAGCAACTTATTCCTCGATCCGGGCCAGCTGCTGGCGGGCCTCACCGCCCACTGGGTGGATGAGGCGGGCCAGGTGATTCTGGATATTCCCCTGCGCCGGCCGGACGTGAGCCTGGATTGGCTGGGCCGCGGCCTGTTCGTCCTGGACGTCTCCGGCCAGGTGCAAGCGCTGCTGGCCCGGCTCTAAATCGCTGCCTTCCTTGCCCGTCAGGACACGAGCGGGGTGAGGGCCACCGCCAGCAGGGCGGCGGTGAGGATGCGGATGACAGTGCCCAGTACGGCGGCCTCCATGGCCTCGCCTTCGGACAGGTCGGATACCCGTGCCCATACCGCCGGGATCTGGCCAAAGATCACCTGCAGGGGGAAGCCGGACGCCGCCAGCACGAAGGACCCGATCACCAGGGCGGGAGCCACCTGGGCCGAGATGTCCTTTAGCGTGTTCATGGCCAGGGTGGGGGAGGCCAGCACGGACAGAATGCCGGTCTTGGGCTCGATGCTGAGGGCGGTGAGGGCGGCGGTAAGGCCGCTCTCAATGGGCTTCCAGATTCCCAGGTAGTCCAGGGCGCCGATGATCCCGAATATCACCACCGCGGCGGGGATGATGAGCAGGAAGACAAGTTCCGCCCCTTCGCGACCGGCACCGAACACGGTGTCGAGCGCGCCCCTGGTGGGGGTGAAGCGCGGCAACTCCTTAAGCTCCACCCGTCTGGTATCCCGGTAGATGGTGCGGCTCAGCAGGAACGGCACCACCACCAGGGGGAGGAACAGGGCGATCAGGATCACGGGGAACACGGCGATCCCGGCCCGGGTCAGGGCCAGCATGCCCAGCATGAAGGTAGAGAAGGACTGCTGGGATTGGACCATGGTGGCTACGGCAATCTTCTGCTCTGCCTTCGTGGCGCCGGCCTGCTTGAGAGTGGGGCCGGTGATGCGGCCCGCGGCGTTGATGTCACCCAGGATGTTGTACACGGCGGGGATAATCACCGTGGGGTTTATCCTCATCCACCTGGCGATGGGCGCGAAGATGCGGATGAGAGCGTCCGTGAATCCCAGTCTCTCCAGAACACGGCCTACGATCACGCTCAACATGATGGTGACGCCCAGGGCGCCGGTGATGTAGATCTTGACCACGATGTCGAATACTTTTTTCACCATGGCATCGAAGGTCCCCGCGATGGTTCCGGGTCCCACTAGCAATCCCAGCAGGGCCAGGAGGACCATAACCAGCCCGATCACCTCAATGCGGGTCATGGTGCGCCCGGCTGCAGCTTCCTTCTCCAGGGTCGCCATTTTCGTTGCCTCCTCTCTGGCAATCCTGTGTTCCCGATGAGTCCTTCCCGTGGTACGGCTTGTCTACCTGCGAGTACCATCACCTCCCCGAAGGCCGGGCGGCCACCTGCTTGGGCAGGAGGAAGCGTCCGGCCATGTCTTGCGCGTATTGCCTGACGGCGGCATGTCCTGCCCGCTCGAGAGGCAGGGCCAGCACCCGTTCCCGGAACAGCCAGACCTCCACGGCGGGAAGGAGAGCACGGAGGGCATAGGCCAGCGGCATGCCGTTTTCCAGGATCTCCACCGCATGGGAGTTGCCCACCAGGAAGGTCAGTCCCAACTCCCTGGCCTTCTCCACCAGGGGGCTGGAAGACCGCACCCTGCTGATGCTGGCCACGATGGTGTTCACTTCGGGATGTTCGGTGAGGGCCTGACTCAGGTGGTTGTCACTGAAGCCGGTGTGGGGGAAGATGTGCAGTATCTGCCGCACCGGCGAAGAGGGGCTGCCGTTGAGGAGTTGCGGTCCGGTGGCCACCACCGTTTCCATGGCATCGGGACACTCGCGCAGGTCGCGGTCACTGTCCAGGGCGTCTCGCTCGCGGGCGAACCCCATGAAATCCTCCAGGCGGTGCAGGATGTCGCCCGCAGTGCGGATGCCATCCAGGGGTTCGCCCACGTACATGATGTTGCCGGGGACGCCCCCGTACGCGATATCCACCCGCAGGGGGCGGTGGCCGTGCAGGAAGGGGATGCCTGGATGGAGCCCGTGGAACGCCTCATGCACCTCGAACACCGCTATCCCATACAGCGACAGGTAGAACTTTAGGGGCACCCCTCCCGAGTTGGCTGCATCCGCCACCGGGTGATGGGCCACCACGGCGTCGATGTCCATGGCGCCCGCCAGCTCGATTTGCGACTCGGTGAGGGTCATGGTGACCGCCAGCTTCCGCACCGGCTGTTCCGGATCGCCGAATACCAGCCCGGGCGTCTCCATCACCGCCTTGCCGGGGATTCCCGAGGACTTGATGACCACAAACCGGTTGCTGGCGCGGGCGAGCTGGTCGAGCTGGGTGACCACCCGCCCCCCCGTGATGGCGTCCAAGGCCATCAGCACGTCTTTCACCCGCGGGAAATCCATGCTCTTTCCTGCCTCCTTTTCGACCGGGCTCTTTTCACCGGGGTGGCAGCCCAACCGATCCCTGCCGCCTCCCCCGTCTATAGCCCTCGCCGACCCCTGCCCTCCTCGGCGGGCCGTGCCTGATTGGAGGGCTGGCCCTACTCTAAGCGGAAACCGCCGGCCCGGGGAAAACACATCCCCCGGACCGGCGGTTTACAGGCTCTTCGGCCCGAAGCTCCCTACACCTGCCGGCCCTTTGCGATCCGGCGGCTCGCACCACGCAGTGCCATTCTGCCCGCTGGCCAGACCAACTCTCCGGCCGACAGGCGGCGGACACTCCCCTCTTGTCTTATGCCGGGCGACTCAGTCGCCCGTGAGGGGCTCGCCCACCACGATGATGGTTCCTGCGATCTCGGCCTCCGGGTCGTAATCCTTCAGGATGCTTACGACTTTGAGCCAGGGAAGCTGACGCTCAAGCTCCTGCCGCATCCGTTCCTTGAAGGCGTCCAGCAAGGCCACATCGGCCATGCGGGAGGCCGCGCGGTTCACCCGATCCAGGTAGTCAAGGCCTCGGATGCGCTTGTGATCCGCCAGTACCACGATCTTGGTGCCGACGATGTCCACCCGCAGCCGCCTGACCCCGATCTCGAACGCCTCCTGATTCACCTGGTTGTAGATGCGGGCTATTTCCTGCTTGAGTTCCCCCAGCGCCAGCTCCGGCACCTTGTGGCAACCACCCCCCTGGCCTGTCTGCTTTGTCCCTTGTTATTCGACATCTTCCTCCAGATTCCTCCTCGGCTTCGGACCGGCGGGAAGCGGCAGCAACCGACACGCCCAATTGTGTACCATGGGTGGGTGGAATCGCCACGGATTCCCATCCATTCCAGGGAGGTAGGGAACGTGAGGAGGCGCAGGGTGCTGGTGATCCTGGTGTCGGCGGTCATGGTCCTGGGAGTCCTGTGGGTGGGGCCGGGCTCCCCGGGAGCCGTCGCCGCCCGGCGGGGTGCTGCGCCCTCCTTACCCTGAAGGAGGGGACCCAGCCGGGCTCTTTCTACATGTGGGGGTGCGTGGGGGACGGGAAATCCATCGTGTTCACCTCCCTATCCGATAATGTGTTGGGACCCCTGTGGCGGTACGACATCGAGCCCTGCGGTGCCGCTGGGCGTGGGGTCTACAAGGTTACGGCCCGGAGCCCTGACCTCTCCGTGGTCAACCTTGACTACGTGGAGGCTGCCCGGGCGGCGGGTGGCCCACCGGGGCAATTTGTCCGCGCTCAGGTGACGAAGTCAGCACGGATGCGGAGGCGATGCAGTTGGAATCGCGGCTGTTGCACTTCCTGATCGGGCAACAGGATGCCATCACCGAGGAACTGCGAGAGCTGGTGGAACTTGAGTCGCCCAGCACCGATAAGGGGGCCGTGGACCGCTTCGCCGCCAGGCTGGCGGAGAAGCTGGCAGGCCTGGGCCTCCAGCCCCAGGTCGTCCGGGGGCAGGAGCGGGGAGACCAGGTGCGGGCCGTGCTGGGCGAGGGGGAGCGCCAGATATTGGTGCTGTGCCACATGGATACCGTGTGGCCCGTGGGCGAGGTCGCCCGGCGCCCGGTCAGGATCGACGACGGCAGATTGTTTGGGCCGGGGGCCTACGACATGAAGGGAGGCATTGTGCAGACCCTCTGGGCCCTTCGGGCCTTGCGGGAACTGGGGCGGTGGCCGGGCACGGAGGGCGGCCGCGACCTGTGGTCCCATAAGAGGGTGGTGTTCCTCTATACCTCGGACGAAGAGATCGGTAGCCGCTCGTCCCGTCCTCTCATAGAGGACGAGGCGAGGCGGAGCCGGGCGGTGCTCGTTCTCGAGCCGGCCGGCCGGAACGGCGGTGTCAAGGTGTGGCGCAAAGGGGTGGCCGGATTCCGAGTCCGGGTGGAGGGCCGGGCAGCTCATGCGGGGGCGGACCCGGAGCGGGGCATAAGCGCGGTGCACGAACTCTGCCGGCAGGTGCTGGACATTTGTGCCCTGGCCAACCCGGTGGCGGGCACCACGGTCAACGTGGGGGTGATCCGGGGCGGCAGCCGTCCCAACGTGGTGGCCGCCGAGGCCGAGGCCGAGGTGGACTTCCGGGCTGCCACCGCCGCGGAGATGGATCGCATCGTGGCGGCCATGTTCGCCCTGCGCCCCCATGCCGAAGGAACAGTCCTGCACGTCACCGGTGAGATGAACCGTCCTCCCATGGAGCCCACCGCCGCGTCGGAGCAACTCTATCGCCTGGCCCGTGACCTCGCTGGCAGTCTCGGCTTTGACCTGCCCGCCGAGGGGACGGGTGGTGCCAGTGACGGCAACTTCACCGCTTACCTGGGGGTTCCCACTCTGGACGGGCTGGGAGCGGTGGGCGATGGGGGGCACTCCCTTGACGAATATGTGGTTCTGGATGACCTACCGCGGCGCACCGCTCTGCTAGTCCGGCTGCTCGAAACCGTATGAGAGGAAAGCGCGGTTCAGGCGGTCCCATCCGGCCGGCAGGAGATTGCGTCGGGGGCCCGAACTGAAATGGTAGTGTGCCGGCGGCTCCCAAAATGTGGGAGGTAGAGAGCCATGGATGATGAGCTGCGGGCGTTTTTGGAGGATCGCTTCGCGCGACTGGAACAGCGGATGGGCGCCCTTGAGGAGCTGATTGGGTCTCTCGATGGGCGGCTGGCGCGGGTGGAGCCGCAGGTAACTACGGTTGGCGAGCGGGTAGTCGGGGTGGAGTCGGCGGTCGCCGCGGTTGGAGAGCGGGTGACCAGGGTGGAGTCGGCGGTCGCCGCGGTTGGAGAGCGGGTGACCGGGGTGGAGTCGGCGGTCGCCGCGGTTGGCGAGCGGGTGACCGGGGTGGAATCGCAGGTGACGGCCCTTCGCTCGCAGACGAGCGACCTGGGTGTCCTGCTAGAATCGACCCAGTACCAGGTTCGCCTGGTAGCAGAAGGTCACTCGGTCTTGTACGGCGCGATCGACCGCCAGTACGAGGAAGTCAGGGCGGAACTGCGGGATGTGCGTGCCCTCCTCAGGGTGTGGAACGACCTGGTAACCAGGCGCCTGACAGACCTGGAGTACCGCGTGCGGGAGAAAGTGGGATAGGACCACTGTCCGGGCCGGAGTAGCCGCCGCGAGGGGAGCTTCCCGGTGCGGGACACGGGGCTTCCGAGCACCGCCGGGTGGGTTCGGCCCCGGTCGGCCGCTGTCCCCGGGGTGATGGCGGGATCGGACGGGGAAATCCAAGGGTGCAGTGGGGGTGCGTGGCGGGAGCACATGGAAAGGGCATCCGGGGAGCGGGGGCGCACTTGCAAGCGCATGATCACCATCAACGCTGCCCACATTATGGGAACGGCGGACCGGCTGGGGACCCTGAAGCCCGGGCGGACCTCAGCCTGTTTACCGGGCATCCCCTGGAGGCCCAGAGCCGCGTTGCGTTCTCATCGACGGCCGGCCGGTGTACGCCCTCCCCTGACGGGGGATCACCAGCGGGTGCCATCTTCACACTGCTCGCCAGCCACGTGCTGCCGGACACCGAGGGCGAGGCTGCGAAGGCCGCAGAAAAGGCCCTGCGCGTTAGCAACCCGCTCTTCCCCCGCGCAGGGCGGCAGGTGAGCCTTGGCGCTGTGAGCAAACTGCCCGGGGTCAGGCGCGGATTTCCTGGCGGATGACAAGGTCTGCTCAGGTCATTATCCTTACGGTGGGTACATATTCCAGATATGGAAAGGGGGGCTACGCTGCCACCGGCGGCCGCTCATAGAGAGTTGCGGGTGCCCTGATGGCGTGCGTATTGCGCTTGGTGCACCGAGAAAGGGGTGCATGGAGATGTTTTCGCGCCGCCTGGCGAAGATCACCTCCTGCGTACTGGTGGTAAGCCTGCTTTGGCTTTTTGCCCTCCCTCCCGCCGTGCTGGCCGGCAGCGGTGCTGGCGCTGCGAGCGGAGCCGGTTCCGGTGCCGATGGCACGCACGGTGTGGCAGGTGAGCACGCCCGCTCCGTCCTGTTCCTGCAGCAGGAACTGCTGGGCAGGCCGGCGTTGCGCCGGGGTCTCTCCACGGTCGCGGACAACCTGGTCGTCGATGCGTCCGAAGTGGGGTTTGCCCTGGCATCCAAGGGCGGAAGGTGGAAGGTCCACTTCACGGCCGATGCCCGTCCCGCCCGTGCCCACGGGGGCCGTTCCGCCGCGGCGTTACGCATTGACGACCGCGGACGCTCTTTGGGCCTGGCCCTCCGGGATGCCCGTGCGGTGCCCGGCAAGCACCGGGGCAGCAAGGTGTGGTACGACGAGGTGCTGCCCGGGGTGCGCCTGGAGTTCCAGGTGGCCACGGACGGGGTGAAGGAGAGCATCGTCCTCAAGCGTGCGCTCAAGGAGAAGGACGTCTCCTTCCGCTTTGCGCTGGAGACCGCGGGCCTGGAGCCCCGCCTGGAGGGGGGCCAGGTCCTCTTTTGTGACGAGCACGGCCTTCCCCGCTGGTACGTGCCGCGGCCCTTCATGGTGGACGCGGCCGGGGCGGTGTCCGCCGCGGTCTCCCTCCAACTCGGCCGGGAGGGCGGGGCGTCGTTCCTCGAGATCGTACCCGACGCGGCATGGCTTTCCGACCCCGCCCGCCGCTACCCCGTGGTGATCGACCCCAGCCTGGCGCTGTGGCCCGGGCAGCTTGGCTGGGAGCCCTACTGGCGCTATTTCACCCTGGATCTCGATGATGCGGGCAGCGTTTCGGTGAACCTGTTCAACGGCAACCTGGTGCTCAAGTACCAGGACCTTTACTTCACCGGGCAGGGTTCTCCCACCTTCCTTACCCGTACCTACAACTCGCAGGGGAACATGAACGGCCTTTTGGGTTACGGCTGGGTGCACAACTACTTCGGCTTCCTGCTGGAGAACGCTGACGGCATGGTCACCTACACCGACGACGACGGCACCGAGGCGGTGTTCACGCCCAATGGGGACGGCACCTATGCCCACCCGCCCGGGATACACCTCAGGCTCACCCGCACCACCGACCCTTCCGGCCAGGTCCTCTTCCTCCTCGAGGACGTCAAGACCCACGAGGTGGAGACCTACGACGCGAGCGGCAACCTCATCCGCCGGGCTGACCGCAACGGGAACGCCACCGTGTTCACGTACCAGGAGGGCGCCCTGGTCTCCATCACCGATGCCTCGGGCCAGGTGACCACCTTCTCGCTTTCGGCGGATGGTGGCATCCTAACCGCCACCGACCCGGCGGGCAAGTCGTTCACGTACTCCCGCGATGCTTACGGCAACCTGGTTTCGGTGACCAACCCGGCCGGTGAAGTCGTGCAGATGAGCTATGACGCCCCCCGGCACCTTGTGCTGTCCGTCACCGATGCCCGCGGCAGGACCACCTCGTTTGCTTACGATGCCGAGGGCCGGGTGGTGGCGGTGACCGACCAGGAGGGCAACGTCTGGCGTCTCTCGTACGACCCTGCCAACCGCGCGAGCCAGGTGACCACTCCTCGGGGGGAGGTGTACGCCTACCGGTTCGGTGAGCTGGCCAACTGCGTGGAGGTGACGGAGCCGGGCGGGCTTGTCACCACCTACGGCTGGGATGCCGACCTGAACCTGGCTCGGGTGACCGACCCCAAAGGGGGCACCACCACTTACACTTACGACGACATGGGCAACCGGCTTACGGAAACTGACCCCCACGGCAAGGTGACCAAGTTCGAGTACGATGCGGATTACAATCTGGTGCGCGCGGTGGACGCCGAGTCCTCCGCGGTCCAGGTCACGTACGATGCCAACCACAACCCCCTGACCGTGACCGACTCGGCCGGCTCCCAGGTGAGCATGACCTACGACCAGAAGGGCAACACCAAGTCCGTGACCGACGGCAACGGCAACACCACGTATTACTACTATGACGAGCGGGGGAACCTCGTCCGGGTTGAGGACCCCGAGGGTGGGGTGGCCACCTACGGGTACGACTCCTCCAACAACCTGGTTTCGGCCCAGCTTTCCCGGGACGGCACCGTTTACCTCAGGTTCGAGTACGCCTACGATGCGCTGGGCCGCCTCGTCCGGGTGACCGACGCGAAGGGCCAGTCCGTCCTGCAGAGCTATGACGCCAACGGCAACCTGGCCGAGGTCCGAGCTGCCGACGGGGCCACGGTGAGCTACGCGTACTCCGGCACCAATCAAGTTCTCGAGGAAAAGCATGGCGGCGTCACCCGCTACGGGTTCGCCTACGATGCAAACGGCAACCGCGTGTCCATGGCCGTGGCCGGCCTGCCCGGGCCTTACAGCTACGCTTACAACGAGCAGAATCGCCTCGCCTCCGTCACCGAGCCCTGGGGCAACCGGGCCGAGTACAGCTACGATGCCGCCGGCAACGTGACCGGGGTGGCCTTCACAGCCGGCGGCCTGAGCTTCACGGTGAGCTACGGCTACGACGCCAAGGGCCGCCTCACCACGGTCTCGGACGGTGCGGGCCAAATTGCCCTTTCGTACGGTGCCAACGACCGCCTGGCGCAGGTCGCCTACCCGGGCGGCGTCACCAGGGTGCTATCGTACGATGCCGCGAACAAGGTGACCAGGGTGGAGTACCGCGACGCTGCGGGCACCGTGCTCTACTCCGAGGACTACGCCTATGACGGCGAGGGGAACAAGGTCCGGGTCACTTACCATGACGGCACCGCGGCGGTGTACACCTACGACCGCCTGAACCGGCTGACGGCCGAGACCGATCCGGTGACGGGCAGGAAGACCGTCTACCAGTATGACCCGGCAGGAAACTGCACTGCGAAGCTGGTCTACGCCGCCGACGGCACCCTGCAGTCGAGCCTCGTTTACGGGTACAACCAGGCCGGAGAACTCGTCTCTGTGGACGGCGTCCCCTGCGAGTACGATGCCCGGGGCAACCTGGTTGACGACGGCTCGCGCATTTACGTCTGGGATGCGAAGAACCGCCTGATCGAAGTGCGGGACAAGGTCACGGGCAGCCTGGTGGCGGCCTTCTCGTACGACGGTGACGGGCGGCGCATTTCCCAGACCACCGTCCAGGGCACCGTGTACTACCACTATGATGGCAGGCACGTGGCTTACGAGACGGACGGGGCGGGCAACGTCACGGTAGCCTTCACCTACGACCAGGCCGGTATCCCGCTCACCATGCGCTACCAGGGCCAGACCTACTACTACCGCACCAACGACCGCGGCGACGTCCTGGCCCTGGCCGATGCTCAGGGTAACGTGGTTGCCTCCTACCGCTACGACGCCTGGGGCAACATCCTGGAGGCCGCCGGCCCGCTGGCGCAGGTCAACCCCTACCGCTACGCCGGCTACCGGTGGGACGCGACCACGGGGCTGTACTTCCTCCAGACAAGGTACTACAATCCAGGCACGGGGCACTTCCTCAGCGGGGACGCGGTGCTGGGAACTCCGTTCGCGTCTCAAACGCTCAACGCCCGTGTGTATGGGGCAAACAACCCTATACGATTCGTCGATCCGGACGGACGGTGGGTTCAGGCAGCGGTAGGTGCTGCGGTCGGCGCTGCCATCGGACTGGGGACGTACCTTTGGGACAGCAGGGGGCAAAAGCGGTCGGTGGGGCAAGCCTTGGTGAGTACGGTGTACGGTGCCGTGACCGGTGCTCTCATTTCGACCGTGGGTGGTTCGGCGGTTGCCGGTGCGGCGATCAACGTGGGAATGGCGTTGTACCGCGGGGAACGCAACCCCAAACGATTGGTCGCCGAGGCCGCAAAGGGAGCCGCGTATGGTACCGTGGGACTGTACGTCACGAAGCTGGTGGGTCCTGCAGTGGCGAAGGTCATCACCAGACTGAGGAAATAGATGCCCCAGGGACAGCCCGTGCACGGCCCAAGGAGGTGTCTGTGTGCTGAAGAACGACCTGTTTCCGCTTGTATTAGGGCTAGCTGTAACGGCCTTCGTATACGTGTTCGTTTTCCGCCGTGTAGGCAGCGTGGAACAGCGTATGTTCCAGACATGGTTGCTCGTAACGATCATAATCCTGGGCAGTTGGCTATCCCGGTCCGTGTTCGGTCGGCGGTA